>JABSPI010000099.1 GCA_013214365.1 Erythrobacter sp. | reverse complement strand
GAACACCTGACCGTGGGCGATTTGATCGATTACCTGCGCGAAGAGGGTGATCTCGACCACGATTTTTTCGAAGTGTTCGTGGTCGATGCGGCGTTTCATCCGGTGGGAACCTGTGCACTCAACTGGATTTTGACCTCGCCGCGCTGGGTCAAATTGACCGATGTGATGAAACGCGACCAAACCTTGATCCCGGTCGACACCGATCAGGAAGAGGTCGCCTTGATGTTCCAGAAATACGCGCTGATTTCGGCCGCAGTGGTGGATGAGAGCGGGCGTTTGGTGGGACAGATGACCGCTGATGATGTGGTCCATATCATTTCCGAAGAAGCGGGCGAGGATGCGCTGCTTTTGTCGGGCGCGGGCGATGGCGATATCAACGAACCGATTGGCGAGGCCTACACCAGCCGGGTGCGCTGGTTGATTGCCAATTTGGGCACAGCGGTGGTGGCCTCGGCGATTATCGCGATGTTTGGTGCCGCGATCGAGAAATTGGTGGCGCTGGCCGTGTTGATGCCGATCGTCGCCAGCATTGGCGGCAATGCGGGCACCCAAACCATGGCGGTGGCCGTGCGCGCAATCGCCACCAACCAGTTGACGCGCGCGAACACATGGAAAATCGTCTGGCGCGAATTGCGCGTGGCGCTGCTTAACGGGGTGACTGTCGCGGCCTTGATCGGGATCGCTGCGGGGGTTTTGTTCGGATGGGAAATGGGCGCGGTGATCGCGGCGGCGATGTTGATCAATATTGCGATATCCGGGCTTGCCGGGGTGTTGGTGCCGGTGGCGTTTGAACGCATGGGTCAGGATCCGGCGGTCGCATCTTCGGTGTTTGTCACAATGATCACCGATTCGATGGGTTTTCTCGCCTTTTTGGGCCTCGCAGTTGTGAGTGGGATGGTCGCGATGGGTTGAGCCTTGGCGGATCGGGGCTATCTTAACCCTATGCCTCTCCACCTCACCAAAATCGCGTTCGGCGCGCAAAGCTATTCCGATATTGAAAGCTGGTATGCCGGGCGGCGCAGCCCCTACCTCACCACCAAATACCGCCCGACCAAATGGCAAGAATGCATTGGCGGATCGCTCTATTGGATCCATCAGCACTCCATCGTGGCGCGCTCCACCATCACCGGTTTCACCCAAGGCGATGACGGGCGCTGGCGGATTGAGCTGGAGCCGGAATTGATCCGCGTCGACCCGCGCCCCAAACGCGCGCACCAAGGCTGGCGCTATCTCAAAGGGGAGCCGCCGCGCGATCTGGCCGAGGGCGAAGATATTGGCGATGCGCTACCCGGCAAAATGGCGGCCAAGCTGGAGCGTTTGGGCTTGATATGAGCGGGGCAAGCGAAGACGCAATTTTTGTAATTTTTGGCAATGCGGTGGCTCATGGTGCTCAAGACCGAAGGCAAGGTGCCCGCCACCGTTTGCTGTTACTAATCCGTGCAGACAGCCTCGATAGCGCCGCTACGCGTGCGTCAATTGTGGCTCTGCAATATGGCTATCAACATTTGACGATGGAAAAAGGCGACCGCCTCGACATCACAGCCGACGAAGCTCAACAAGATTACCTAAAAAGTGCAATCAGCACAGCCGAACAAAACGGTCAGGCAATCATCGTCTATGATGAAGAACTGCCGCCAAATGCATGATGCCTGAATTATCGAGGCCGCACCGACAATTGGGAGAGAGACAATGCACACCACTATTCTGGCCTCTAGCGCCGTCTTGGTTCTGCTGACTTTGGCGCTGGCCTTTTGGACCAGTATCGCGCGCACGCGCAGCAATGTGATCGCGTTTGATGCGCCCACCGAGCCGACTTCGGCCATGGCCAAGGCCAAACGCGCTCATGGCAATGCGGCGGAATATTCCGGCTTGCTGATCGGGCTGTTTGTGGTTGTCGGATTTGTCTATCAGGGGCGCGATTTGGGCGCCTTTGTGCAGTGGACCATCATTGCGGTGACCGCAGCGCGCATTTTGCAAGCGATCGGGATACTGACCTGCGCCACTCTGGAGAAAATCCATCCGCTCAAAGTGATCGGATCAATGGTGACCTATCTGGGCGGGATGATCTTGGCGATTATGGTGCTGCTGCGACTGTTTTGGTTTTGAAGCCGCGCAAAAATCCGTCGAAGCCCGCGTCATATTTCACTGCCACTGCGCGAAACGAGGCGAAAATTTCATTGATTTGAGTGGACCCAGCACAGCTGTGTTGAGCGGCAGAAAAACGCTGCCCGCGTTCGGCCCGGTCCAGTTGGAAACGGGCTCCGTCCACACAAATGACATCGCCGGACCCATAATAGGGCTGAGCAGCGAGCCGTTCTAGAGTGGCGTCATCCATTAAAGCGGCAAGCGCATTGGCGTCTGCATCGCTGATAGCAAACTCGTTGCGGCGATGTTCCACTAAGGATCTGCCTGGGCGCCAAAGATACCCGGCGACCCGCATATGCCATTGATCGTCCCGGCGAAAAATCAACACCTGTTGGCTTGCCGGCTGAGGATTAAGGCTGGCCAGAAAAGTCGCTGAATAGGTCGGTGTCACCCCGCCGTTTTCGAGGTAGTTTGCGCACACATCCGACAGATGCCAATTATCAGGATCAGCCAAGGTCTCTTTTTCAGAACAAGGCACGCTGCCCGCAGGTAAGCTCGCAATCAACGCAAGAGACAGAATTTGAAACATCGACACTCCCCTCGTCCCTTTTATCGCGACCTAGGATAGATTGACGCAATGAACAGGAGCTGACGACGGCACATATTCTTCAGACGCAGCAAGGCTCAGGCAAAGGGCGGTGCGCCGGCGTAAATCCATCCCGCAATCGCCACTGACACCGCCAAGGCACTCAGGGCCTTGGTCCATTGCGCGGGGGGATTGTCGCTCACGCTGGGCTTTTTCTCGGCCCGTCCGCCGATCATCGCACCCACCAGGTTTTCCATGCGCACCATGCCGTAAATCGCAATCGCGCTCAGATGCAGGCCGATCATCCCGAAGACCAGCCACCAGAACCATTCATGCGTAGTGGTGATCCAATCGGCGGTCATCACCCCGACCAAAGGGTTGAGCGGCCCGGTCGCGCCATCAAACGGGTCGCCCGCAAACAGGCCCATGCCCACTTGCACGCTCATCAAGCCCAGCAATGCCAGAACCGCCAGAGCGGCGAGCGGTGAATGGCCCTTATTGCCCTTTTCATCATAGCCGCCGCGAAGATAGCCGATCACCGCCAAGGGCCCTTTGACAAAGCTGGAAAAGCGCGCCGTATCGGTGCCGATCACGCCCCAGATCACGCGAAAGATCAACAGCGCGAGCAACACATGGCCCAGCCGCATATGCCAGCCCCATTGCGAATTGTCGGCGGTGATCCACATGGCGGGAACCAGCAGCGCAAACGACCAATGCGTCAGCCGCACGGGCCAATCCCACACCCGCACTGAATGGGTTTTTATCGCCATGATCGGTGCGCTCAGCCCCGATTACCCGTCATCAACCCGGTAAACGTCATGGCAGCCTTTGCACCCCTTCATACCCAGATTGCCGACCTGCGGACCCACCGCAGCGACATCGCCGCTGGCCGCGGCGGCCATCAATTCAGCGCTCGCATTGATCGCGTCCTGGTTCACTTGCGCAAAGCCATCGGGGTCTTCCCAGATTTTGGCCAGCGCCTCTGTATCGAAGCCGGCATCCATCCCGGAACCGGCCGGAAACAGATCGCCCAGCCGTTGCAGCCTTGTGTTGATATCGCTGGCTGATGCCTCGATCACGGCAAGGTCGGGCGCATCGCCTTCGAGCTGTCCCCGGATCGCTTTGAAGCTTTTGCCGATGGCTTTGAAATTGTCCTGCCGCTCCGCAATTTCGAGCGGTTCGGGATTAACCGGCGCTGGCGCATCGGCGCTTTCGGAACCGCAGGCGGCGACGGCGAACAAAATCGGCGCGGCAATTGCCAGCCGGGTGGTATTCAAGCGGTGCATGATCTGAACTCCCCTTATTCAGTTTATTTTTCCCATCTTGCAAACGTCAGCATCACGTTATCGTTCCCTATGCCCTCGCTGGTGGCCTTGCATGGATGGGCCGTCCCCTCACTCTTTGGGCGGGCGCGGGAACAAGGTCGGCGTCGCGGCGAGGTAGGCTTGATAGGCCGGATCATCGCCCCAACGCGCCTTCGCCTGTGCGGTTTGCAGATTGACCCCCGAAATCCGCGTCAACAATAGGAACACAAAAATCGGAGAGATCACCACCAACCATGACAGCCCAGAAAGCACCGGGATCGCCATGACAAGGATGCCGGTCCACAAGGTAATCTCGCCAAAATAATTGGGATGGCGCGACCACCGCCACAGGCCGGTATTGATGAATTTGCCCGCATTGGCAGGGTCGGCTTTGAAATCGCGCTTTTGCCCGTCGGCGATCACTTCGAACGCCATGCCGATCACCCAGATCGCAGCGCCAGCATAGAAAAACACACCGATTGGTTGCGGATTGGCAGAGGTGATCACCGCAACCGCCGCTGATGCGGTCAGGATCACCCACAAGGCCTGCAAGGTCCACGCCACCAGAAACCGGGCTGGATTGACCTTGATCTTTACAAACCGGCTGTCGGCCCCGCCCATCGCATGGATCCGCCGGAACAAAAACGCCCCCAGCCGGATGCACCACACCGCCACCATCGCCGCGATTACAATCGCGCGCAGGTCCAGCCCGCCCAATGCGGTGTGCGCGCTGTAACATGCCAGGGCAAGGACCGAGAGATAGGTGGCCGCGCCGACCGTGTCATAATAGGTATCAGCCTGCGCGATTGCTGAGGGGATGAAAACCAGCCAATTGATCGCGAGCGCCAAGACACCGCAGGCAAACATGGCCGACACGCCGAAAACGGTGACGCTGTTGACCCCGGCAAACCATGTGAAGCTGAGTGCGATGAGCGTGACGATCGCCACCACTNTGAGGCTTTTGGCTGCTTTACCCATTTTCTGTCCTACCCCTTATTTGTCGCTTTGCGCTGTTATTCTTTCGGGTCGTCCCTACCCTGTGCAGCGGCGGCGCGCCATTGCGCCATCACACTTTGCACATCGTGTTGTATATCCTGATCAGGCGGCAGGGCGTATTGGTCAAAGCTGTCATTGAGCGCATCAAGCCGCTGCGCGATGCGCACTTTGTTGTATCCATGGCTCACCACAAATCGCCGGCGAGCAAGGATTTGCGGCATGATCAGCGAGATATACTCCTCCACATCCATGCCGAACTTCATAAACCGTTCCGGCCCCAAAGGCGTGAACACCCAGCCCGGAATAATTGTTCCTGCATGGACATGCGCGGGCAAATCTTCGCGCAGGCTCTCGCTCAATCCCAAAACCGCGTGTTTGGCAGCGATATAGGCAGGCGTTTCGCGCACCGCGCAAAACCAGCTGTTCTCGCTGCCGGTATTGTAGATGGCGCTGGGTGTATCCTGCGCGATCAGACGCGGCGCAAACGCCCGAATTCCGTGCCAAACGCCCCAGAAATTGATGTCGAAATGGGCCCGCGCGCGCTCCGGATCGACTTCCCACACCTTGCCCTTGGGCCCGCTGACCCCGGCATTGTTGAACACCAGATCGACCTGACCCAAAATTTCGCAAGCCTCGCTCGCAAAAGTGTCGATTGCGGCCATATCCGCCGCATCGCATGGCAGCGCATGCACCCCCTCAATCGCCGCCACCCGGTCAAGCGCCAGACCCGGCAGATCGCCGACAACCACTTGGAGCCCATCGCCCGCCAGCCGTTTGGCCAAGGCCAGACCGATCCCGCTCGCCCCGCCGACGATCACCGCACTGGCCGGGCGAAAATCCGCGCTCACGCAGAGGCGGCCTTGGATTTTTCGACCACACGGCGCAGCACATTGACATAGGTTTCGGGCGCCTGCGCACCCGGGACCATAAATTTGGAATTGATAATCATCGCCGGAACCCCGGTGATGTTGTGATCCCACGCCTGACGCTCTTCCGCTATCACCCGCGCCTCGAGCGCGTCATCGTCAAGCGCGGCCTTGGCCGCTTCGCGGTGCAGCCCGGCTGCCGCCGCAATATCGAGCAGAACCGCGCGGTCGGACAAATCGCGGCGATGGTTGAAATGGGCTTTGAACAAATCAAGCTTGAGCCGGGTTTGCACATCAGGCCCGGCCTGTTCGAGCGCCATGGCCAACAATTTGTGGCAATCGCGCGTGTTCCACATCATCGCCGGCGGCGCCGCGCCCGCGTCGTCGAGCGGCCCTTCATAAGCCAGCGACACCCCCGCCTCGTCAGCGATCGATTTCATCTGCTCGCGCACTTTCGCACCCGCCTCGGCGGTGCGGCCATATTTGCGCTGCAAATGCGCCTCTTGCGGTTCGCCCGATGGGCCCATGTCGGGGTTGAGTTCAAACGGGCGCCACCGCAATTGTGCGGTGATTTCCCCGCCAAGCTGTTCAAGCGCCTTGGTCAATTGGCCGTAACCAATCGCGCACCAAGGGCACATGACATCGGAATAGATATCGATGGTCACCGTGTCGGTCATTTGTCGAGCCACCATGCAATCAGGTGATGCGCGATCGCAAATGGACGCGGGAAAATCAACAGATCGCTGCCCCTGTCGCCGGCATTGCGCGCCTCTTCGAGCTCAGCCCTGGTGAACCAGCGGGCATCGTCAAGCTCGGTTTCGTCAATCGTCAAAGCGGGATCATCAGTGATGCAGGTGCACCCGATCATCAACTGGCTGGGAAAGGGCCAAGGCTGGCTGGCGAGATAGGTCACATCGCGCGCTGTGACCCCGGCTTCCTCGTGCACTTCGCGGGCCACCGCCTCTTCGATGGTTTCGCCCGGTTCCGCAAACCCGGCCAGAGCCGAATACATCTTTGGCGGAAAGCGCGGCTGGCGCCCCAGCAGGAGTGTATCCTCATGCTCCACCAACATGATCGTAACCGGATCGGTGCGCGGGAAATGTTCGGCCCCGCAATGGCTGCAACTGCGCTGCCATCCGCCTTTGGTCAGTTTGGTCGGGGATCCGCATTGGGCGCAAAATTGGTGGCGGGCATGCCAATCGACGAGGCTGCGCGCGCCGCCATAAATCGCCAATTCTTCAGGGCGCAGCAATTGCATCACCTGCCATGATCGCGGATTGGCCGGGCCGTTATCGGCGCGTTTGGGAACAGGAGCGAAATGCGCCTTGCCCTCCAACATGCCCAGAAATACGATCTCCGCATCCTCGGCAATATCGGCCAAAGTGCCCCATACAAGCCCGCCTGTATCATCAATATCGGGCATCAAGCCGTCGAGCATCAGCACTTTGGCGCGCCAATTCATCAGGCCCGCCAAAGCCTCGGGATCCACCCTTATATGGTCGGCACGGTCAATCGGCGAACCGCTAAAGGCGATGGCGCCTGCACGGTTCGCCTGCGCGCTGCCGAACAGGCCGGTTGCCCCGCCCGCCATCAGGCCGCCATACGCTCGCGCATAGAGGCGGTGTCTTTGGCCATGGCTTCGAAGAATTCATCGCGCACCGAATAGACATCGGTCGGCATATATTGGGTGAACAATCCGCTGCGCAGGCCAAGATTGTAATCGACCGCCGCCAGCGTACCGGCCGCGCCCCCCCAGCCAAAGGTGCCATCGACCGAACGCCCGCCGGCGCCGTGCCCTTGGCCTTCCATCCACGAGCCCGTCAGATCGACACTTGCCGGGAACAGGTTGGAGACAGCAACCCGCGTGGTTTCTTCGCTCATCACCCGCTCATTGCCGAGCGCGCCATAGCCCAGCAGCATCCGCAAGAACCGGTCATAATCCTTGGGGCTGGAAACCAGACCACCACCACCCGAGGGCACTTTGGGTGCATCCAGATAGATCGAGCT
>JABSPI010000098.1 GCA_013214365.1 Erythrobacter sp. | reverse complement strand
GCCCCTCCCCCACAGCGAGCCCGCCCACCGCGTAACCGTCAAACCCGATATCGATCAGCTTTTGGGCGCTGATCTGGCGCAGATCTTGATCAAGCGCGCCTTGTTGAATGCCAAACAAAGCCGAGCGCGCGGCGTGGTCTTCGCCGCTATCGAACCCGTCGCGGCTGCGCTTGGCCCAGCGCATCGACAGCTCCATCGAGGCCGCAATTTCGTCGCGGGGCCGGTCGGCGCGCGGACATTCATCAAACGCCATAACGATATCGGAGCCCAACAGGCGCTGGATTTCCATCGAGCGTTCAGGCGTGAGCATATGTTTCGAGCCATCAATATGGCTGCGAAATTCGACGCCCTTCTCGGTCAATTTGCGCAATTCCGACAGGCTCATCACCTGATAGCCGCCGCTATCGGTCAGGATCGGGCGGTCCCACTTCATAAAATTGTGAAGCCCGCCAAGCCGCGCCATGCGTTCCGCCCCCGGGCGCAGCATCAGGTGGTAGGTGTTGCCCAAAATGATATCCGCGCCCAGCGCGCGCACCGCTTCGGGCTTCATCGCCTTGACCGTGGCGGCGGTGCCCACCGGCATGAAGGCAGGCGTGCGGATTTCGCCGCGTTGCATCTGGATCACGCCGGTCCGCGCCTTGCCATCTGTTGCGGCGAGGTTGAATTGAAAACGGGTCATATGCGGGTCACTCTCTGAGGCGCCAACCGGTTTTGAAAATAAACCCGATCACCGCCACACACAAAGCAAGAAAGCCGAGTGTCAGCCCCAAGGAAAGCCAGATCGACACATCCGACGTGCCATAAAAGGTCCAGCGCAAACCGCTCACCAAAAATGCGATCGGATTGGCCAGCGCCACAGCGTTCCACGGTTCGGGCAGATCATCAATCGAATAAAATGTCCCGCCCAGAAATGTCAGCGGGGTCAGGATAAGCAGCGGGATAATGCCCAGCTTTTCAAAACTGTCGGCCCAAATCCCGAGGATAAATCCAAACAGCGAAAAGCTCGCCGCGACCAGCATGATATAGCCGATCGCTGCAATCGGGTGAACGATCGTATAATCGACGAAGAAGGTCGCAGTGGTCAGAATAATCGCCGCCAGAATAAGCCCCTTGGTCGCGGCCGCGCCGACAAACCCGATCAGCGTCTCCGCCACGCCAACAGGCGCGGATAACAGCTCGTAAATCGTGCCGGTGAAACGCGGCATNTAAATCCCGAAAGAGGAATTGCTGGTGGTTTCCCCCAAGAGGGTGAGCATCAACAATCCNGGAATAATGAAAGCGGCATAAGCAACCCCGTCAATCGGTTCCATCCGCCCGCCAATGACCGTGCCAAACACGACAAAATAAAGCGAAGTGGTGAGAACCGGCGACAGGATCGATTGGAACGCGGTGCGCATCGCGCGCATCAATTCGCGTTGATAAATCGACCACGCGCCTCTGGCATTAAACCGCATCAGGCCGCCTCCTCTTCATGCTCAGAGACGAGGTCGACGAAAATATCCTCCAGCGAGGAATCGTGCACATCGATGCTGCGATAATCGATCCCGGCCCCGATCAGCGCCTTGGTCAGCGCGGCGACTTCTTCGCTGCCTTTGCCTTGGCCATTGCCGCCGCGATAGCACAATTGCAGCCCGTCTTCGCCGAGCGTTACGGGAAAATCGCCCAACGCGCCGGGCAAGTCGGTCAGCGGCTGGTTCAAAGTGATCACAGCCTCGGTCGTGCCCATACGCTGCATGATGGTGTCCTTGTCCTCCACCATCAGGATCCGGCCGCCGCGAATTATCCCCACCCGGTCCGCCATCAATTCGGCTTCTTCGATATAATGGGTGGTGAGGATGATGGTGGTCCCGCGTTCGCGCAGAGCCGCGATCTGGTCCCACATCCCCTTGCGCAATTCGACATCGACCCCGGCGGTGGGCTCATCCAGAAACAACAGGTCGGGTTCATGCGCCAATGCCTTCGCGATCAGAACCCGGCGTTTCATCCCGCCCGACAATTCGCGGATCTGGCTGTCCTTCTTTTCATAAAGCGAGAGGTTTTTGAGGATTTGCGCGATCAATTCAGGATCAGGCGCATGGCCAAACAGGCCGCGCGAATAGCTGACCGCGCGCCACACCGTCTCGAACATATCGGTGCTGAGCTCTTGCGGGACCAGTCCGATGCGCGAGCGCGCTTTGCGCCAATCACGGGCAAGGTCATAGCCGAACGCGCTGATCGTGCCCGCACTGGGGCGCACCAGGCCGCACACCGCGCCGATCAAGGTGGTCTTGCCCGCGCCATTGGGCCCCAGCAGGGCAAAAATCTCGCCTTTGCGGATCGACAGATCGACCCGGTCGAGCGCCTTGACCCCGCCAGTGTAAACCTTGGTCAGGCCGGTGATGTTGAGGATTGGATCATTCACCAGCAGCCATTTGGCACAGATCGAGGGGAATGCAAGGGAGGTGCCGCTGCAAATCAGGGTAAGAGCAGCGAGGAATCGCCGTAGGAATAGAACCGGTAGCCCTGCTTAATCGCATGATCATAGGCCGCCATCATCCGCTCGCGCCCCATCAGCGCGCTGACCAACATCATCAGGGTGGATTTGGGCAGGTGGAAATTGGTCATCAACCCGTCCACCACGCGAAATTGATATCCCGGCGTGATGAAGATGTCGGTGTCACCGGCGAATTCATGGACCAGGCCATCATCGCTCGCGGCGCTTTCCAACAGACGCAAAGATGTGGTGCCCACCGCAATCACCTTGCCCCCTGCGGCGCGCGCGGCGTTGATCCGCTCGGCGGTGGCGGCGTTAATCCGGCCAAATTCGGAATGCATTTGGTGGTCATCTGTATCGTCGGCCTTGACCGGCAAAAACGTGCCCGCCCCCACATGCAGGGTCAAAACCTCCCGCTTGATCCCGGCTTTGTCGAGCGCCGCGACAAGCTCATCGGTGAAATGCAGGCTGGCCGTGGGCGCGGCGACCGCGCCATCTTCGGCGGCGAACATGGTTTGATAATCGCTCTGGTCGCGCTCATCCACGCCGCGGCGCTGCGCGATATAGGGCGGGAGCGGCATGGTCCCGGCGCGGTGCAACAACACCTCCACCGGTTCATCGCCTTCAAATTCAAGCACCATCGACCCATCCGGATTGCGCCCTTGCGCAATTGCGGTGACCCCGCCGCCAAAGATCAATTGGTCGCCATCCTTGACGCGTTTGGCATTGCGGATGAACGCCTGCCAGCGGCGCAAATCCATGCGTTTGTGCAAAGTGGCGCCGATCTTGGCCTCCCCCCCGGCGCGCCGTCCTTCGAGCTGAGCAGGGATGACCCGCGTGTCGTTGAAAACCAGGACATCGCCGCGATTGAGCAGGCCGGGCAGATCGCGCACCCCGCAATCATCAAAGGGGATATCGCCCTGCCCTGCCCCGCGCACGACCAGCATCCGGGCCGAATCGCGCGGCCGCGCGGGGCGCAGCGCAATACTGTCTTGCGGAAGGTCAAAATCGAACAGGTCTACACGCATACAAGCGCCCTTAAAGGCTAGGCCGCGAGGCACAAAGGGGTTTTGCCCGCAGCACGCATGCATCCCATCCAAACACAATGGGCATGAAGCAGCCCGGCGAGGGGATCACCCGGCTTTAAAGCGGCGCGTTGAGCAGGTCGGCTGTGATGTCCGGTTCCACCCGCGGCGCGGGCGCACCGCTGGGCACAGCGCGGTTATCGACCGCCATGGATGCTTGCAAAATGCGCGTGGGGTTTTGCGGCGGCTCCCCCCGATTGATCGCATCCACCGCGCCCATATTCTCGATCACGCGGCCAAAATTGGTGTAGCGTTTGTCGAGGTTGAAACGCGGATAGAACACTATGAAAAACTGGCTGTTTGCGCTGTTATCATCAGAGGCGCGCGCCATCGATACGGTCCCGCGCACATGCGGCATCGGGTTGAATTCTTCGTTGAGGTCAGGAAGCTCTGACCCGCCCTGCCCGGTGCCGGTTGGATCGCCGCTTTGCGCCATGAAGCCATCGATCACGCGGTGAAACACCACGCCATCATAAAACCCCTGACCGGTCAGGGTTTTGATCCGCTCCACATGTTTTGGCGCCCATTCTTCCATCAGGCGGATTTTGACCCGTTCACCATTGGACAGGTCGAGCACCCAGATATTCTCTGGCTTCACCGACTGGTCGAACGACACTGTGGGATAGGTGCGGGTCGAAACGGTCTCGGCGATCGCATCTTCATCGCGGCTATCCTTGAGCGCCTCATCAACTGCTTGTGCGAAAGCAGCGCCNGGCGTGGCAAGCATTGCAAGAGCGGCCAGCGGGCCAAACATGGTTTTCAGCATNGGAATGGTCATCTTCTGATCAAAATTTCGCTAAGCCCTCTAGCGGCGCGCGCCTGACACTTCAATGAATGAGTGCACGCCTTCACCGGCTAATAATCGCCTTTGCGGCCGATTTCCTCGACGCGGGCATTGACCTCGTCTTTGACTTTTTCGCTGACAAACGGGGTGATGTCGCCGCCATAGAGCGCGATTTCCTTGACCAATTTCGAGGCAATCGGTTGGAGCGAGACATCCGCCATCAGGAAAACGGTTTCGATATCGGCGTCCAATTGCTGGTTCATGCCCGCCATTTGATATTCATATTCGAAATCGGCCACCGCTCTTAACCCGCGAATAATCACATTGGCGCCCTGACGCTGCGCGAATTTGACCAGCAAAGCGTTGAATCCAACGACTTCAACATTGCCCAGACCCAGCGCCGCCACTTCGCGTTCGACCATGGCGAAGCGCTCTTCAGTGGTGAACATCGGATTTTTTGATGGATTGGTGGTGACGCCGATGATCAATCGGTCCACCAGCTTGGCCCCGCGCCGGATGATATCGGCATGGCCCAGAGTGATCGGATCAAAGGTGCCGGGGTAGATTCCAACTCGACGTGTCATCGTTTATCCCTCGTCCATACGACCGTGTGGCTGTCATCGATGAAATCGAACGCCACGGCCTCTTGCTCCGGATCGGTATGGCCCGGAAGCAGCAGGCCATTCACCAACGGAATTGTGCTTTCCTTAGCTCCCCATGACGCAAGCGCTCTTTGCAAGGATGCTGAACACTGGGAGGAACCCTTTATCGTCACGACATAAAACCAATCTTGTGGCGAATCCTCTCTTTCAATGAGCTCGAACTCCGCGTCGTCGCATTCTGCTTCTGGAACGTAATTTGCCAGGACATCAGCCGAAGCGACGCCAGAACAGGCCGACACTGCAAATCCAATGACAGCAACCGACAAAAATCGCAGCTTCACCGGTCGCGCTCCACAATAAAGCGGGCCAGCGCGCGCAGAGTGTCCGCTTCTGCCCCGTGGCTGGCGAGATGCGCGATCGCCTGATCGACCAGAGCGCGGGCCTGTTCGCGCGCCTTGTCCACCCCCATCAAGGTGACGAAGGTTTGCTTGCCCTGCTCATCATCCTTGCGCAGCGCCTTTCCGGCCAGCTCCGCATCGCCCTCTACGTCAAGCAGATCATCGGCAATCTGGAAAGCGAGCCCGATATCGCGGGCATAGGCACGCAAATGCGCGCGCCCTTCGGGTGCGACCTTGCCCAAAACCGCGCCCATTTCGACGCTCGCTGCCAAGAGCGCGCCGGTTTTGAGTTGTTGCAACCGGGTGATGGTCGGCAGATCGTAAACAATCCCCTCTTCATCAGCGACCATATCCATCATCTGGCCGCCGGCCATTCCGCCCATACCGCTCGCCTGTCCCAGGGTCGAGATCAGCTCGCTGCGGGTGAAAGGATCGGCGCTGGTGTCAGGATCGGCCAGAATTTCAAACGCCAAAGCGTGCAGCGCATCGCCAGCCAGAACCGCGGTCGCCTCATCATACACTTTGTGCACAGTGGCTTTGCCGTGGCGCAAATCATCGTCATCCATGCAAGGCAGATCATCATGGATCAAAGAATAGACATGGATCGCCTCCACCGCCGCGCCCGCGCGCAAGGCCGCGGTGCGATCCACCCCATACAATTCGGCGGTGCTAACCAAGAGCAGCGGGCGCACCCGTTTGCCCCCGCCGATCGCGGCATAGCGCATCGCCTCGATCAAACGCGCGCTGGTGTCGGCGGGCACGGGCAAAAAGGCATCGAACACCGAATCGATTTCGCCCTGCACCCGTTTGAGCGCATCGCCCAGCGCATTGCCCTCTAGCGATACAAGGCTCATCTCAATTGCCCCCATCCAGCGGCGCGGTTCCGGTCGGCGCGCCATCGGCATTGGCCACGATTTTTTCAATCCGGGCCTGCGCTGCATCGAGCCGTTTTTGGCACGCACCGCGCAATTGTTCGCCGCGTTCGTACAATTCGATCGACTGGTCGAGCGGGACATCGCCGCGTTCGAGCTGTTGCACGATCTCTTCGAGCGCGATCAGCGCCTGTTCAAAGGTCATAGTGTCGATGGGCTGCGTGTGCGCAGCTGGTCTGCTTCCCTCATCCATGCTTTGGAGCATTGACGCTGCGCACCGGCGCGGTCAAGGCCATCTGAAACGAAGGGGCATAACATATGGGCAGAATTCCAATCGCCTTTGCCAGCGCGGCGGTGATCTTTGGCGCAATGGATGCGGTGTGGCTGAGTTGGGCGGGCCCCAATCTTTATCGCCCGACAATTGGCGAGATCATGGCTCAAGAGTTCAATTGGGTCGCGGCCGGCTTGTTTTACCTGATCTATCTGGCCGGCATGACATGGTTCGCCATCCGCCCGGGGATTGCCGCGCTCAGTGCCAAAACGGCACTTATCAACGGCGCGCTGCTTGGGGGCTTGTGTTATGCGACGTTTGACCTCACCAGTCAGGCAGTGATGCGGGTTTGGGCAACCCATGTGACCGTGCTTGATATCATCTGGGGCGCATTTGCCACAGGGGTTACCAGCGCATTGGCCACTGCGATTGCCTTGCGGATTGCAAAATAGGCCCGCACCACAGGTGGCAGGGAAGAGGAAAAGAAACGAAACGGGGTCAAACCGGGCAAACCGGGGGCTCAACCGGGCTGAAGGCTGACAAAGCGCCAAAGCCCAATAGGGGACGCATATGTTTATCGGCCATTACGCGCCGGCCTTCGTGGCTGCTTCGATCACAGCGAGGCGGCCCAAAGCCGGGCCTGGTTTGGGGACTTTCTTCGTTGCAGCCGTGCTGGTCGACTACGTGTTTTTTGCATTCGCTTTGATCGGGATCGAGAAAATCGGGGCCGGCGGGTTCGCCAACGTGACCTTACCCTATGATCTGTATACGCACCCCTTCACCCATAGCCTTGCAGGCACCGGCATATGGGCGCTGGGCTTTGGAGCGATTATTGGGTTTTGGTACCGCGATTTTTTTGCCGGAATGCTTGCCGCGCTCGTCGTCGCATCGCATTGGCTGCTTGATTGGATCATGCATGCGCCCGGCTTGACCTTAACGCTGTCGGGCGCCGGCGATATTTACGGGCTTGGCCTTGAACAACATAAAGGGCCTGCGATTGCGCTGGAACTTGCGCTCACGCTGGCGGCTTTTGCGTTTTATCTGAAGCGTTCGCGCGGTCCGATCCTGCAGCCTATTATGCTCTTTGCCGTCATGTTGGGGCTTCAAATGGTCATTTGGATCACCCCGCAACCCGATATTGCGGGCCTTGGATTTTATGCAGAGGGGCTGATTGCCTTCGTGATATTGGCCGCTTTGGCGTCCTGGACCGGGGAGAATCGCTATTTCATGCAGCGAAGCGGGTTGGCGGCGGCCGGTCGCTAGACTATGCGCGCATGCATGAGCGCTATCACACCAGAAATCGTCGAACAGCACGGCCTATCTCCGGAAGAGTATGACCGTGTCCTTGCAGGCCTTGGGCGGGAACCTAACCTCGTCGAATTGGGCATCTTTTCGGTCATGTGGTCAGAGCATTGCAGCTACAAAAGCTCGCGCCTGCACCTCAAAAAGCTGCCGACCGAGGCTGAATGGGTCATTTGCGGCCCCGGTGAAAATGCCGGCGTGATCGATATTGGCGATGGCCAAGCGGCGATCTTCAAAATGGAAAGCCACAACCACCCCTCTTATATCGAACCCTATCAGGGCGCGGCGACCGGGGTTGGCGGGATTTTGCGCGATGTGTTCACTATGGGCGCGCGCCCGGTGGCAAATATGAACGCCTTGCGGTTTGGCCGCCCCGATCACCCCAAAATGAAGCATCTGGTCCAAGGCGTGGTTGCCGGCATTGGCGGCTATGGCAATTGCGTGGGCGTTCCCACTGTTGGGGGCGAAACCAATTTCCACCCNGCNTATGANGGCAATATCCTCGTCAATGCGATGACCGTGGGGATCGCGGATGCGGACAAGATTTTCTACTCCGCCGCCACCGGCGTGGGCAATCCGATCGTTTATGTCGGGTCCAAAACCGGGCGCGACGGGATCCACGGCGCCACCATGGCCAGCGCCGATTTCGAAGAGGACGCCGAAGCCAAGCGGCCCACCGTTCAGGTTGGCGACCCCTTCACTGAAAAACTGCTGATCGAGGCCTGCCTTGAATTGATGGCGACAGATGCGATCGTCGCGATTCAGGATATGGGCGCTGCGGGCCTGACCTCGTCCAGCGTCGAAATGGCGACCAATGGCAAAGCGGGCATCCGGCTCGACATGAACAAAGTGCCATGCCGCGAAGAGGGGATGACCCCGTATGAGATGATGCTGAGCGAAAGCCAGGAACGCATGCTCATGGTGCTAAAGCCGGGCAAAGAGGAAATGGCCGCCGCCATTTTCGAAAAGTGGGAATTGGATTTCGCAGTGATCGGCGAAGTCACCGACACCCGCCATATGGTGCTCGAATTTGACGGCGAAGTGGTGTGCGATATCCCGCTCGGCCCCTTGGCGGCCGATGCGCCGGAATATGACCGCCCCTACCTCTCCAAAGCGGATTACACCGCATGGGCCGGCATCACACCTATGAAAGATGTCCCCGACACCGCCGATCCCGGTGCCGACCTGTTGACGATGTTGGCCAGCCCCAACCTCGCCTCGCGCAGCTGGATCGCGGAACAATATGACAGCCAGGTCATGGCCGACACGCTGCAAACCGGCGGCGATGCCGCGGTGGTACGGGTCCACGGGACAGACAAGGCGATCGCAATCAGCACCGATTGCACGCCGCGTTATGTCCATGCGGATCCCTATGAAGGTGGCAAACAAGCCATCGCCGAGGCCTATCGCAATCTGTGCGCGGTGGGTGCGCGGCCTTTGGCGGTGACCAATTGCCTCAATTTCGCCAACCCCCAGCGGCCCGAAATCATGGCCCAATTCGTTCATGCTCTCGAAGGGATGGGCGATGCTTGTCGCACGCTCGATTTTCCAATCGTGAGCGGCAATGTCTCGCTCTACAATGAAAGCAAGGCAACCGGCGGCGGCAGCGCGATTTTGCCAACGCCGGCAATTGGCGGGGTCGGGATCATGCAGGATGCTGCGAAAATGGTCACGCCCGCTTTTAAGAACGAAGGCGATGCGATCTATCTGCTCGCGCCCGAATTCTGGGCCAAACCCGATCCGACCCGGTCGCATTTGGGCAAATCCTTGTGGCTTGATGTGGTCCATGGCCGTGACGAGGGCCGCACCCCGCCGGTCAATCTCGCAGCCGAGCTTGGCGCAGGGCAGATTGTGCGCACTTTGATCGATGCCGGCCTGTTATCCGCGGTCCACGATTTGTCCGATGGCGGGCTTGCCGTGGCGCTGGCGGAAATGGCCATGTCCGGCGGGATCGGCGCGCAGGTTAGCGCCAATGACGCCTACACCGCTGCACAATGGTGGTTTGGCGAGGATCAGGCGCGCTATGTCATCACCGTCAGCCCCGAAAATGCCGACGCCTTCAACCGCATCGTGGCCGAGGGGCCCGATATCGACGAGGCCGAAATGGTCGGGTTTACGCGCATCGGCACCGTGGGCGGCGACAGCTTGCTGGGCGTCACTCTCGACCAGATGACCGCCGCCCATCACAGCTTCTTTGCCGATTGGATGGAGGCATAGAACTCCTCCAACCCGTTTTGCATTATGGCGGACATTGGATTGCGCCATTTGTGATTGCGGCATTGATATGGCGCGCGGATTGGAAACGCACCGGTTTGGTCATGGCATCGGCCAATGTGATCGATATCGACCATTTGTGGGCGCAACCCATCTTTGATCCGGACCGGTGCTCTATCGGGTTTCACGCGCTCCACGGTTGGGAGGCGGCGATTGGATTTGCCGCGCTGACTTTGGTGCCGCGCTGGTGGGCGCGCGCCTTTGGTCTGGGCGCCTTGTGGCATTTGCTGGTCGATGGCGGCGATTGCGCGATGCAGCTGATCTAGGCCCACCGCGCCTGATCGCGGTGCGCGCAACAGAACGCGCCCGCCCAAACACCCTTTGGCGCATGACGCGGCGGCGTCCACCGC
>JABSPI010000097.1:6205-8828 GCA_013214365.1 Erythrobacter sp. | reverse complement strand
AAAACGGCGCTCCATCACTTCGCGCATCATGGCAAAGTCATCATTGGTTTGCGCGGTTTTGATATTGAATTTGCGATATTGCGATTTTTCGAAACCTTCAGGGCTTGCAACCACCATTGCGCCCACGGCTTTGGCGCCTTGGATGTGGCTGTTGTCGTAGACCTCGATCCGCTGGGGCGGGCCCTCCAGCTCCAAAAATTCGGCCAATTCGCGGTGAATTTTGGCTTTGGTCCCGCTCTCTGCCAATCGCCGGTCCAATGCATCGACGGCATTGCGGCTGGCCTGCGCCAACAGCTTGCGCCGATCGCCGCGTTGGGGGACCGAAATCTCCACTTTCTTGCCCGCCAATTCGCCCAAAGCGGCCGCCACCAGATCGTTTTCAGGCAAGAGCCGGTCAACCAGAACCATGCCTGGAGGGGGCACTTCCTCATAAAATTGCAGCATCACATTGGAGAGCACCTGCGCCTCGTCGACATCCTTGATGTGGCTGGGGAAGAAGGCGCGGTGGCCCCAATTTTGTCCGCCGCGAATGAAAAACGCCTGCACCGCGATCTGACCACCTTTGGCGTGCAGGGCAAAGACATCGGCATCGCCGACCCCGCTGGCATTGATCGCCTGCGACCCTTGGATAAAAGTCGCCGCGCGCAAACGATCGCGCAGGATCGCAGCGGTCTCGAAATCGAGATCCTCGGCCGCCTTGGCCATTTGCCGCTCNAGATCGGCCTGCACCTTGGATGATTTGCCAGCGAGGAAATCTTTCGCCTGATCCACCAGCGCCTCGTAATCATCGACCGAAATACGCCCGACACACGGCGCCGAGCAGCGTTTGATTTGATAGAGCAGGCACGGCCGGTCGCGATTGTTGAAAAAACTGTCAGTGCAGCTTCTGAGCAGGAACAGCTTTTGCAGCGCGTTGAGCGTGGTGTTGACGCTGCCTGCGCTGGCGAAGGGTCCGTAATAATTGCCCTTGGCCCGGCGCGCGCCGCGATGTTTGTGGATCCGGGCAAATTCGTGATCCGCGCGCAGCAGGATAAAGGGGAAGCTTTTGTCATCGCGCAGCAGCACATTGAAAGGCGGGCGAAACCGTTTGATCAATTGCGCTTCCAACAAAAGCGCCTCGGCCTCGGAATTGGTGGTGATGATTTCCATGCTGCGGCATTGCGAGACCATGCGTTGCAGCCGGTTGGTGAGGCCGGCCACTTGGGTGTAATTGGCCACCCGCGCCTTCAAACTGCGCGCTTTTCCCACATACAAGACATCGCCGCGCGCATCGAGCATGCGATAGACCCCCGGCACCGGTTTCAACACTTTGACAACGGCCCGGATCGCGGCGACCCCGGCCTCCAGATTGGGTTGAGCCGACGCGACCGTTTTCGCCGCACGGCTTTCATCGAAGCGCTCTGCTCCGCGCGGATCGTGGGGGGTGCCGGCCTTGGTCTTGGACATGAGCGTTAAATAGGGTGCGCACCCCCGCATTGGCAATCCGCACCAGCCGCTCTATCGGCATTTGGGTGAAACATTTTGATGCAATCATCCTTGGCGCAGGCGCCGCCGGCCTGATGTGTGCGGCGCGCGCGGCGCAATTGGGCAAACGCGTGGTCGTGCTCGAAAAGGCAGCAAAGCCGGGCAAGAAGATTTTGATCTCGGGCGGTGGGCGCTGCAATTTCACCAATCTGGGCGCGGGGCCGGCCAATTACCTGTCGCAAAACCCGCATTTCGCCAAATCGGCGCTGGCCCGTTACACCCCGGCAGATTTCATCGCCATGGTCGATAAACATGGCATTGCCTGGCATGAAAAAACGCTGGGCCAATTGTTTTGCGATGGCTCGGCCAAACAGATTGTCGAAATGCTGCTTGATGAATGCGGCGCTGATGCCCAGCTGATCTGCGATGCCGATGTGAGCGCGGTGGTGAAAGACGGCGATGATTTTGGCGTCATGGCGTCAGGCCAGAATTACACCGCCCCCGCGCTCGTGATTGCCACAGGCGGGCCTTCTATCCCGAAAATGGGCGCCACCGGCTTTGCCTATGAACTGGCGCGGCAATTTGGTCTCAAAGTGGTCGAACCGCGCCCTGCCCTTGTCCCGCTCACACTGGGCGGGGAGGATGCGCTGTTCCGCGAATTGTCAGGGGTCGCCGCCCCGGTGCGCGCCAGCACGGGCCGCGGCAAAACCGCAACCCGCTTCGATGAAGCGGCTTTGTTCACGCATAAGGGGCTGTCGGGGCCCGCCATTTTGCAAATCTCGTCCTATTGGAAACCGGGCGAGGAGATCGGGATCGCTTTCCTGCCCGGTGCGCAGAGCGATTGGCTCGTTCTGGCCAAGCGCGACCGGCCGCGCGCCACGCTCAAATCGGTCCTGCGCGAGCATTTGCCCGACCGCCTCGCCGATGCCTTGGCGGACAAGATCGGGATCGAGCAGGAATTGGGCAACACCCCCGACAAGGTTTTGAAAGCGGCCAGCGAGCGGCTCGACAATTGGCGGTTTGCGCCCAACGGCACCGAAGGTTTCGCCAAGGCCGAGGTGACGATTGGCGGGATATCCACCGCCGAGCTGTCCTCACAAACGATGGAGGCGAAAAAGGTGCCGGGCCTTTACGCCATTGGCGAGGCGGTCGATGTCAC
>JABSPI010000097.1:4265-6105 GCA_013214365.1 Erythrobacter sp. | reverse complement strand
GCCGAGCTGTCCTCACAAACGATGGAGGCGAAAAAGGTGCCGGGCCTTTACGCCATTGGCGAGGCGGTCGATGTCACTGGATGGCTGGGTGGATATAATTTCCAATGGGCATGGGCGAGCGGCGTGGCTTGCGCCGAGGCGCTCAGCCCTGCATCACAGCGATAACAGATAACCAAGGGGGCGCACTCATGTCGAACATCGCAATCACCACCGGACGGGTCTTGCTGGGGCTGTATTTCCTGCTGCCGGGGCTGATGAAAGCGGCCGGACCTGCGCAAACGATCGCGTATATGGAAAGCCACAATATCGCCTTTGCCGAACCTTTGATGTGGATTGCGACCATCGCCAATATTGTGGGCGGGCTGCTCTTGATTGCCGGGCGGCATGTGAAGCTGGTGGCTTATGGCTGTGTAATCTATGTTATTTTGGTCAATGTGATGCTCCACGGCTTTTGGGCTATGCCGCCTGAAATGGTGGAACGCGAGACCCAGAATTTCGTGAAAAATCTTGGGATTATGGCGGGCCTTCTGGTTCTGGCCGGGAGCGCACCTGCCCGCACGCTTTCGCTCAAGGATTGGTGGCGCAGCGACGCGGCCGCCGCCTGATATTGCAGCACAGATGACGCGGATGGCGCACGCGAGGATCACAGATGACGCAGGGGCAAAGCCTGCCGCGCGCGTCAACTTGTGCTGGCTTTAAAAGGTTCCTAACCTTCTTTCCCTCGCGGGCAATGGCCCTGCGCTGGATATAGGAGCACAATTTGCGCCAATTGCAGGGTATGGATTCCTCATTCGTCGCGTTGGAATCGCCGCATTCCCCGATGCATATCGGCAGCGTGCTGATCTACAATCCGGAAACCGCGCCGGGTGGGTTTGTGCGGTTCAAGGATATTTTGCAATTCATCGGGTCGCGCATGCAATTGTCGCGCACCATGCGCCAACGTCTGGTCCGGGTGCCGTTCGATCTCGATTATCCCTATTGGATCGAAGACCCCGATTTCGATCTTGAATATCATGTGCGCCACGTGGCTTTGCCAAAGCCGGGCGATTGGCGGCAATTGTGCATTCAGGCCGCCCGCATCCACGCCCGTCCGCTTGATCTTGATCGCCCGCCTTGGGAATTTACCGTGGTCGAAGGGCTGGACGCGGTGGAAGGTTATCCGCCGGGCTGTTTCGCCTTTGTCACCAAAGTGCACCACGCCGCGATTGACGGGTTGAGCGGGATCGATCTGATGGAGGCGCTGCACACGCTGGTGCCTGACGCCCCACCGCCCAGCGCGCCCGACACATGGAAACCGGAAAAAGTCCCCGGCCCGGTCGAACTGCTTGGCAAATCCTATCTCAATGCGCTGATCAATCCGCTCAAACAGGCGCAGGTCGCCGCCCAAACCGTGCCCGGCGTCGCCAGCGCGATCAAGGGTTTGGTCACGCGCGAGTTCAAGCTGACCAGCGATTATGTCCCGCCGCGCACGCGCTTTAACCGGTCGATCTCGCCCCACCGCGTGATCGAGGGGCGGCGGTTTGACCTGGCGGATTTCAAATCGATCCGCGCGCTTTTGCCCAAGGCCAAGGTCAACGATGTGGCGATCGCGGTGATTGGCGGCGCGCTCAACAAATACCTCACGGCCAAAGGCGATCTGCCCAAAACAACGATGACCGCCATGGCGCCTATTTCGGTGCGTTCGGGCGAGGAAAAGGGCGATATGGGCAATCAGGTCGCGGCCATGATCGCGCCTTTGGGCACGCATATCGAGGACCCGGCTGAGCGGCTGCAATATGTCCACACCTCGACCAGCAATTCCAAGGCGATGACCAATGCAATCGGGGCCCGCAGGATGACC
>JABSPI010000097.1:0-4165 GCA_013214365.1 Erythrobacter sp. | reverse complement strand
GGCTGGAGAGTATGGCGCTCTCGCTGATCTGTTTGACCGATGGTTTGGGGCTGGCCCATGTGGTGCAATCCTACCGCGACGAAGCCTATATCAGCTTCACCGCATGCCGCGATATCATGCCCGACCCCGAATTTTATTCGCAATGCCTGCAAGACAGTTTTGAGCAATTGCTCGCCGCGGCGCGCGCAGTGGAGGGGGCGCCGGCTGTCAAACCGCGTGGCAAAACTGCGGCGGGATCGCCCAAAGCCAAGGCCCCAAAGCCCACCAAGACAGCAACCGCAGGGGCCAAAAAGACAAGCGCGCAAAAAACGCCGAAAAAGACAGCGCCAGCCAAGCGCAAGCCCCAGCAAACAACCCGGAAGATAAAAAGCAAACCCGCGGCGTAAAATCACATGTCGCACCGGATCAGATAAAACCAAAGCCGGCCCGGCCATAGAGCCACTTAAAAAAGAGCCGCACCAGCAGGAGAGACCATCATGGCGAGCATTGCGCCCAAAACCGGCAAATCGGGGTCAAAGGCACCGCCCCGCACCGCTAAAAGCCGCACCGCTAAAAGCCGCAGCGCTCAACCACGCAGGGTCCAACCGCCCAGCCGTTTCTGGACCCTGACCGAGGGGCGCGCCATGGTCGAGTTGGCGGCGTTCTATGCCGCTATGCCGGCGCTCTCGCGCTTGCCCAAGGGGGATGGCCATTGTGTGATGGTGTTGCCCGGCTTCATGGCCTCGAACAGTTCAACCGCGCCGATGCGGCGGCTGCTCAAAGAATTGGGTTACGACGCGCATGGCTGGGAACAGGGGCGCAATATAGTGGTCGACCAAACCACGGTGCGCTCGCTCGAAAGCCAGCTTGCCCGTTTGTTCAAGGCAAGCGGGGGCAAGGTCTCGCTGATCGGGTGGAGCCTTGGCGGGGTGTTGGCGCGCGAATTGGCGAAATTGCATCCCGACAAAGTGCGCTTGGTCATCACTTTGGGCAGCCCCTTATCCAATGATCGCGGCCACACCAGCGCGCGGCGGCTGTTCGAACTGCTCAATGGAAAGGACCCCGAGGTCATCCGCGAGGGCAATTTCAACGCTTTGCACGAAGCGCCCCCTGTGCCCACTACATCGATCCTGACCAAGACCGATGGAATTGTTCATTGGCGGGCGAGCGTGCAGGAGGAAGGCGATTTTCCCAGCGAAAACATCGTCGTCCATGCCAGCCATTGCGGGTTGGGCGTCAATCCGTGCGTGATGGTGGCGATTGCTGATCGGCTGGCGCAAGACGAGGGGGCATGGACCCCGTTCGAGCCGCCACTCACGCAGCGTTGGATGTTTCCCAAGCCCGATCTGGACTGACGCCAATATCGCTGCAAACGGGCGGGCCGGTGCGCGCGGCTAGAACAGCTTCCTTAGGTCGATCCCGATATACCGGCCAAGCGGATCGATCAAAAACGGCTGATAATTGAGCGGTGTGTCGCCATTGGCGTCGGTCACACGGCGCTGGCCGTCAAAGATGTTATCAACCCGCAATGTGATCCGCGTGTTTTTAAGCGCGCCCTCTTCGGAACCGGTCAATCGGCCCATATCGGCAAAGATACGGATGTCGAATGTGGCCAAATCATCGAAGAACAAATCGCTGCTGGAAGGCAGGCCGGTGCCTTCGAGCCGTGCGCTGCCAGTGTAACGCCCCGACAAACGCATACCCAGCCCTTGACCAAATATGCCGCCTTCGAGCCGCGATGTATGGCGCGGCAAACCAAACGCGCCGGTGCCCTGACCATCGAGTTGGTCAAGCGGATCGAGGCCGGGGGCAATCACGATCTGGTTATCGAGTTCGATTGTGTGGGTGAGGTTGAGGAAATAACGGAACCCGCGCTGTTGCCGCTGTGCGGCGAGCGGGTTGAAACCCCCACCCCCTCGCGGACGTCCAGCAGGAGGCCCACCGGGAGGGCCACCGGGAGGTCCGCCAGATGCACGATCCGCGCCGCCTGGACGGCCCGCGGCACTGTCGCCCTGCCCTCCACCAGAAGCACCATCACTCGCATCACCATTTGCGCCATTGGGCGCGCCGGTGCGAGCGCTGGCACCGCCCATGGATGCGGGGTCGAAACTGCACATACGCTCGCGCAATTGGGCCAAACGCTCCGGATCGATCTCGCCATTTTCGCCGCGCAGGCGTGCCAACATGCCCTGAAGGCGGCGCGGGTTGAAATCGCCGACGATCGCCGAGACATCCTCGCCCTTGTCGATCGCATCGACCAATTGGGTCAACACGTCGAGCCCGTCATCGGCGCAAATGCGGTTGCGAAATTGCATGAAGGCCGCGCGGCGATCCCCGCCTGCAACGGCGCCCGGACGGCCACTGGCGGGGTTTGGCGCTGCCTGTGTGCCTGCGGGAGGCCCCTGTGTGCCCGGAGGCGGTCCACCGGGCCACCAGACGCAGGGCGACCCGCACCCGGAACACCTGCCCCCGGACGCCCACCGCCGCGCACGCCGGGCGGCGGGCCACCCCGACTGCCCGCGCCAATCGAACCGCGCAGGTTCAAGCCAAATTGCAGCCGGTTCGCGCGCGTGCGTTCAAACGTCACCGCACGCCGGTCCACCGCGATCAATCGGCCATCATCATCGCGGAAAATGCGATCGGGAAAAGCGGCCTCGATTTCCGGCGTGATCTGGGGAAAGCCGGAGGTCACATCGCTTGACCGGTTGCGGATATATTCCGCGGTGAAGCGCGCCCCGTTCCAGAACGGCAATTGCCAATTGGCGGCAAAGCGCCAATCGCGCTGAGTTTCGGCCAACAGATCGGGATTGCCGCCCGTAATTACCGTCGCCAGCACGGTTTCACCATTGGTGAAATCAAACACCGGGGTGTTCACCTGCTCGATAATCGGCGCGCCCAAAGCGTTCAGACCCGGCGCAACTTCGCGTTCAATATAGGTCGCGGACAGGTCGAGATTGTCGAACACGCCCCAATTCAAGCCGATCGTATAATCGCCCAAAGTGCCAAAATCAGACAGATCATTCAGCCCGATCTGCGCATTGAGAGTGAAACTGCCCAGCGCATCGGCAAACCCGTTGCGGCGGCTGGTGATCGGGATGACCAGATTGACCCCGGTCGACAGATCACCGCGGGTCAAATCGACCTGCTGACCGCTGCGGGTGTCATCGCTTTCCTGATTGGTCCAGACATAGCCAACATCAAACGTGGCCAGCAATTCCCCGCCCGGCAAATCGGCCAGCGGCCCGCGCAAAGTCGTCAGCGAACTGGCAAAGGTGGAGCGGGTAAAGGCGGTGTCAAACCCGCCATCAATCGCATCGGGCAAGTCCCCGTCAATCGGCAACAGACCCGCCAGCGCATCATCCTGAAACCCGCTGACATCGGCCCGTTTGTCGATCCGTTGGGTGAATTCGGACAGGCCACTATTAAAGGTCGAGGTCAGGCGGAAAGCATTGAGCGGCCGGGTCACCGATCCCGAGGCTTCAAACACATCGCGCGCGCTGATCCGCCGCAGCGGTGTATCCTCACCGAAAGTGCGCAGCGCGCTATTGCCCGCAGGGTCGGTCAACACAACCGTGTTGAGGCCTTGCAAACGGCGGCTGTCATTGCGGTCATAGCTCAGATTGGCGCTGACCGAAGTGCCCGAATTGATAAACGCCTTGGCCCAGCTAATGCTGGCCTCGATCGCGCGGCTGTCATTGATCAGGCTGCGATATTCGGCCTGGTTCGGATCGCCTTCAACGCTCGACACCGATCCCGGGGTCTGGATGATGTCGCGCTCATCCTCGGTCAACATCGAGGTGTCATTGGCCTCAAGATTGACATTGATGCGCGCACCATCGGCGATCTGCAGAAATCCGATTTCCTGCTCGTTATAGAAAGTGCCACCGCGCGTCGGCCCTTCAAACTCCAACTCAACTTCGGCGTTGCGATAGCTTTCCTTGAGGATCAGGTTGATCACCCGGCGATCAGGCGGAAAACCAAAACGCAGCGCCACTTCTTCGGGGAACACTTCCACTCTGGCCAGCGCTTCGGGCGGGTAATTGGCAAATTCACGAAAAGATCCGACCCGGATCCCATTGACCAACACAACCGGGCGTCCACCGCCACCGCGCCCGCGCGCCGAACCGGTTTGATTTTCGATCTGGGTTATCAGATCGGCAATCGATGCGACCCCTTCCGCAGCGAT
>JABSPI010000096.1 GCA_013214365.1 Erythrobacter sp. | reverse complement strand
ATGCCGCGGCGTTATCCCGATTACGTGGATGCCTACCATTTCTGGCACGAGGTGAGCTCGTACGGTTATGTGATCGTGATGTTCTCGATGGTGTTCTTCTTCGCCAACCTGTTCTACGCGTTCGCCATGGGCAAGAAGGCTGCGGCCAATCCGTGGGGCGAAGGGGCAACGACGCTCGAATGGACCCTGCCGAGCCCGCCGCCTTATCACCAGTTTGAAACGTTGCCTGTGATCGAAGATCACCAGGATTATCACGATCACAGGCAGGTCACTGCTTAAGATTGATGAGGGCGTGATCAACTCCCGCTGCGAGGCGGGTATGATGAAAGATTAGGAGAGCGCACCTGAACGGTGCGCTCTTCTTGCGAGATTAAAGCCATGGACCAGACCGCACAGATATCTCCCGGCGCACAAACCGAGCTGCGCAGCGCTGCTCAGCAGCCGACCGAGTGGCGTGACTTCTTTGAGCTGACCAAGCCGCGGGTCATGACGCTGGTGATTTTCACCGCGATCTGCGGCCTTTTGGCAGCGCCCGGTTCGATCCATCCGGTGCTTGGCTTCACCGCGATCCTCGCCATTGCCATGGGCGCCGGCGGTTCGGCGGCGCTCAACCATTGGTGGGAAGCGGACCTCGATGCAGGGATGAAGCGCACGCGCAATCGTCCCTTGCCCGGTGGCCGGATGCGGCCGGGCGATGCGCGCGATTTCGGCGTTTTCCTCTCGGCGGTCTCGGTGTTTTTGATGGGCGTTGCGATCGGATGGCTGGCGGCCGCCATGCTGGCGATTGCGATTGTCTATTACGCGGTGATCTACACGATGTGGCTCAAACCGCGCACGCCGCAAAACATTGTGATCGGCGGCGGTTCCGGCGCGTTTCCCCCGCTGATCGGGTGGATCGCTGTGACCGGCGAGATCACCGCAATGCCGATCTTGTTGTTTGCGATCATCTTCATGTGGACCCCGCCGCATTTCTGGGCATTGGCTCTGTTTGTGAAGACCGATTACGCCAATGTCGGCATTCCGATGATGCCGGTGGTGCGCGGGGAACGTTCAACCCGTCGCCAGATTTTGGTCTACACGCTGCTGCTCACCCCGGTTGCAATCGCCCCCTGGCTGATCGGCGGGACGAGCTGGGTCTATGGCTCGGTCGCGGTGGTTCTCTCGGCGCTGTTTATGCTGTTGGCGATCCCGGTTGCGCGTGAGGCGCGCATTGGTGATGCGCAAATGACCCGCGAGAAGACGCTGTTCAAATTCAGCATCTATTACCTGTTCATCCTGTTCGCCGCTTTGGTGGCGGACCGGGTCTTGGCGGCGAACGGTGTGATCGGGCCGGGCCTGCTGGCTGGGGGTGCGGCATGACCCCTGAAGAAGAAACCGAATTCAAACGCCGCCGCAAATCGCGCAATTACGTGGTTGGCGGGACGTTGTTGTTCTTTGTCGTGTTGTTTTACGCGATCACCATCGTGCGGATCGGGGATTGATCCGATGAGCATGGACCCCAACACTCGCACCGGCGCGCTGGCCCTGATGGGGGCGTGTGCGATGCTTGGTCTGGGTTATGCGGCGGTGCCGCTTTATGATCTGTTTTGCCGCGTCACCGGGTTTGGCGGGACCACGCAGGTCGCAACCAAAGCGCAGGCGGACCGCGCCGCCGCTTTGGGCACTGAGCGCGATATTTCGATCCGCTTCGATGCCTCTTTGGCGAGCGATATGGGATGGGAATTTGCCCCGACCCAATCGACCGACACTGTGCGCATTGGACAGCGGGACCTGGCCACTTACACGGCGCGCAACCTAACCAGTTCGCCGATCACCGGGACCGCGACGTTCAATGTCGAACCGGCTCAGGCTGGCGCGTATTTTCATAAGATCCAGTGTTTCTGCTTCACCGAGCAGACGCTAGAGCCGGGTCAAGAAGTGACGATGCCGGTTTTGTATTATGTCGATCCTGCAATTCTTGAGGACGATGTGGTTTCGGATATCGAACAAATCACTTTGAGTTACACTTTTCACCGCGCGAAAGAGACCGTATCACGGGCTCTGGACCGCTCGCAATGAGACGCTTGCGTCCATATTACGACCTTTGAGGGACGGGAACGACCACCATGGCTGGCAACGTAAACCACGATTATCACATTCTTGAACCGGACGCTTGGCCGTTGATCGGAGCCTTGTCGGCGCTGGTCTTCACCACTGGCATGGTGTTCTACATGCACCACGTCCCCGCCAGCGAGGGCGCGGCGGGCACGTACACGTTCTGGCCGATTGTGCTGGGCCTTGGCCTGATGGGCTTGATTGCGACCTTCTTCATGTGGTTCCGCAATGTCGTGATCGAGGCGCAACGCGGCGATCACACCCCGGTCGTGCAACTCCACATGCGCTACGGCATGATCTTGTTCATCGCCTCGGAGGTTATGTTCTTTGTCGGTTGGTTCTGGAGCTTTTTCGACTTCGCTCTGTTCCCGACCCCGCTTGAATTCAATGCAGAAACCGGATCAACCACCACTTTGTTCGGGCAAGAAGGCGCCATCGCCAGCTTCATCCCCAAGGGGATGGAAGTGCTCGATCCGTTCAGCCTGCCGCTGCTTAACACGCTGATCCTGCTGTGTTCGGGCACCACGGTTACCTGGGCGCACCACGCTTTGATCCATAATGACCGCGAAGGTTTGAAACAGGGTCTGTGGGCGACGATCGCTCTGGGCGTGCTGTTCAGCTTGATTCAAGCCTATGAGTATGGCGTTGCCCCGTTTGGCTTTGGCGGCAACACCTATTCCTCGGCCTTCTACATGGCGACCGGTTTCCACGGTTTCCACGTTCTGGTCGGCACCATCTTCCTCGCTGTGTGCCTGTACCGCGCTTATCTGGGGCACTTCACCCCGCGCCAGCATTTTGGTTTTGAAGCGGCGGCTTGGTATTGGCACTTCGTCGATGTCGTGTGGCTGTTCCTGTTTATCGCTGTCTATGTCTGGGGCGGCTGGGGCGCTGTTTACCACTGATGCGCGGACCCGATGGTCCTGAAACAAGACCCAAAACAAATAGGGGGCAGTCCGGTATCCTTCGGGCTGCCCTTTTGGGTTTGTGCCCCCAATGCGGCGCGCCAACCCTGTTCGAGGCGCCCGCGCGCGTGGCGCTGAAATGTGGCCATTGCGAGTGTGATCTGGGCGCGCTTGAGGGCGGAGGGCGCTTTGGCGGCCTTGTGACGGCGCTGGTGGCGNTTGTGCTGATCGGTATTGCCTATGCGGTGGAGGCNGCTTTTCGCCCGCCTTTGTGGTTGCAGGCGGCATTCTGGGCACCCGTGACCGTGGGCACAGTGATTTACAGCCTGCGCCTGTTTAAGACCACGCTGCTTTATGCCGCCTATCACCGCGGCCAAGACGACCCCTCCCGTGATCAGGAAAGCGACAGCTGATGAATGGCCGTATTCCCATAATCCCGACCATCTTTGTGCTGGCAGCGGCGGCGACCATGGTCGCCTTGGGTGTTTGGCAATTGGGCCGCGCCGATGAAAAGGCGGCGTTGATTGCACAATTCGAAGCGGCCGCGACCGAGGCATCGCCGGTTCCCTTTCCCACCGATGAAACCGGCGAGGGGCAATGGTTTCGCCGTTCGCAAGTGGATTGCACCAAGGTGCTGAGCGTGGGGCCGGTATCGGGCACTGCGGCCAATGGCGCCAAAGGCTGGACCATCCGTGCCACCTGCGAAAATGGCGCAGGGCGCGCGCCGGTTCTGGTTGATCTGGGTTTCACCCAAACTTTGGGCGAAGAGGATTGGAGCCGTTATGTGGGCCGGGTGACCGGGATGGTGGCGCCGGGCCCGCGATTGGTTGCTGATCCGCCGGTGGATGGCTTGTTCGCGCTCGCCCGGCCCGATCCCTCGGACTTGCCCAACAATCATCTGTCCTATGCGGGCCAATGGTTCTTCTTCGCGCTGACGGCTTTGGTGATCTATTTCATCGCCCTGCGCGCGCGTATGGCAAAGCGCGATTAGGGGCGCGACAAATTGACTTTGCTTGCCCCCGAACGCTGCCGGCGCTAACCGCAGCGGCTTATGGACTATATCTCTACCCGGGGCAGCGCGCCGACGCTCGATTTTGAAGGGGCCACTCTGGCGGGTCTTGCATCCGATGGCGGCCTGTATCTGCCGCGCGAATGGCCGCGCTTCACCCCTGATGACATTCGCGCCATGCGCGGCCTTCCCTATGCCGAATTGGCCGCGCGGATTATGGCCCCGTTTGTGGCGGGCTCGCTCACCGATGACGAATTGGGCCGCCTTTGCGAGCAGGTCTATGGCGATTTCGGCCACGCAGCGGTCGCCCCGCTGGTGCAATTGAACGAGCAACATTGGCTGCTCGAATTGTTCCATGGCCCAACGCTCGCTTTCAAGGATGTGGCGCTGCAAATGCTGGGGCGTTTGTTCGAGACATTTCTGGAGCGGCGCGGCGAACACCTCACCATTGTCGGCGCGACCAGCGGCGATACAGGCTCCGCTGCGATCCGCGCAGTGGCGGGCCTTGAACGGGTCGAGATCTTTATGCTCCACCCCAGCGGCAAAGTGTCGGACGTGCAGCGCCGCCAGATGACCACCGTGCGCGCGCCCAACGTCCACAATCTCGCGATTGCGGGCAGCTTTGACGATGCGCAGGCGCATGTGAAGGCGATGTTCGCGGATGAGAGCGTGACATCGAGGCTCAACTTGGGCGCGGTGAACTCGATCAACTGGGCGCGTTTGATGGCGCAGGTGGTCTATTATTTCTACGCAGGCCTCCAGCTTGGAGCGCCTGATCGCGCAGCGGCCTACAGCGTGCCNACCGGCAATTTCGGCGATATCTTTGCCGGCTATGTCGCGGCCCAGATGGGGCTGCCGATTGAGCGGCTGATCGTTGCGACCAATGTCAACGATATCCTCCACCGCGCGCTTAAAGATGGCGATTATTCCGCCGGCACGACCACGCCCACCATCACCCCGTCAATGGACATTCAGGTCAGCTCCAATTTCGAGCGGCTGCTGTTCGATGTGGGCGGGCGCGATGGTGCCAAAATGGCTGAACAAATGCGCGCATTCGAAGCGAGCAAAGCCATGCAGCTCACCAACAGCCAGCGCGAAGGCGCCGCCGGCCTGTTCTCCAGCGGGCGCGCCGATCAACAAGACACCGCGCGGGCCTTGCAATGGGCCTATCGCCATTGCGCGCAAGTGATCGACCCGCATACCGGCGTGGGGCTCCACGCGGCGCGGGCCGCCGCTATGCCGCGCGAGGTTCCGATCGTCACACTCGCCACCGCGCATCCGGCCAAATTCCCCGACGCGGTCGAACGCGCAACCGGCGTGCGCCCGGCATTGCCGGCGCGGGTTGGCGATCTGTTCGGGCGCGAAGAGGCGATGGTTGAAATCCCCGGCGATTATGATGCGGCGCGCGATTTCGTCCTGTCTAAAGCGGCGCAAACCGCACTGTAATGGCTACGCTCGCCCCACAACCGATCATTATGGAATGCGCCGGGTGGGACGCATACCGCCTGCTCGACAGCGGGGCGGGGCGCAAATACGAAGCGTTCGGCCCGCATGCCTTTATCCGCCCCGAACCCCAGGCCATGTGGCAACCGCGGCTGTCCGATTGGCCTGCACATGGCGAATTCATTCCCGGCTCGGATGAGGATGGGGGCGGGCGCTGGAACCTGACCCCGCACGTGCCCGATGGGTGGCCGCTTGAATGGAATGAGGTGCGCTTCACCGCCCAGCCGACCCCGTTTCGCCATTTGCAATTCTTCCCCGATATGGCGCCGGTATGGGATTGGATGCGCGGACAATTGGACGGCCGCGATGATGCCGAAACGCTCAATATGTTCGGCTATACCGGGCTNGGCTCGCTGGCGCTGTCGCGTCATGGGCGGGTGACGCATGTCGATGCNTCAAAGAAATCGGTGGCTCAGGCGCGCGACAATGCGGCCTTGTCAGGGATGGAGGATCGCCCGATCCGCTGGCTGGTTGATGACGCGGCCAAATTCGCCGCGCGCGAAGTGCGGCGCGAACGCCGCTATGACGGGATCATCCTTGACCCGCCCAAATTCGGGCGCGGCCCCAAAAACGAGACCTGGCGGCTGGAAGAGGGCTTGCCCGGCCTGATCGGGGATTGCGCGGATCTGCTTGATGAGCGCTCGAGTTTTCTGTTTTTGACAGTCTATGCCGTGCGCATGAGCAGTGTGGCGCTCGCTGGCCTGTTTCAAGAGGCTCTGGCTGATTTGCCCGGCACCATCGAACATGGCGATCTGGCCGTTCGCGAAGAGGGCGAGAATGCGCGCCTATTGCCGACCGCGATCTTCGCACGCTGGAGCAATCCGGGTTAAAGCCGCTACAGGCAGGGACACTATTATGACCGATTCGCTCACTCTCGAAGTTGCTGATCTCGAAGTCGATGTCCTCACCGGCATTTATTCCGAAGAAACCGGCAAGCCCCAACCTTTGCGCATCACGGTGCAAGCCGATTACGCAATCGCCGACCATTACGCGCCCGACACGCCGCTCGATGCGAGCAAGAATTACATGGACCTCAAACACGCGGCCAGCGATGGCCTGCCGCAAGGTGTCCATTTCATGTTGATCGAGGCGGTGGCCGATCACATTTGTGAAACGCTGTTCGTGCAGGATCAACGGGTGCTGGCGGTCACGGTCAAAATCGTCAAACTCGCGATTGCCGAGGCGAACGAACAAATCGGTATCACGCTGCACCGCCAGCGTCCGGCGCAATAGGCGCGCGGCAATGGCGCAAGCGATCTATCACGCTGATGACCTGCCCGCGGGCGGGGTGGCGGCTTATGCGGCCTTTGCGCGCGATCATCTGGAGGCGGTTGAGGATGCGATTGCCGGGCTTGGCGCGGCGGGTGGTAGCTTGGTGATTGTGCTTGGGCGCGCGGGCGATGATGAGGATGATTGGCGCCGCACTCTGGCGCGCGATCTGGCCCGTGCCCATGCGCCGGTGCGGGTCAATGTCATCGCCGCCGATCAAGGCGCGGCGCGCGACAGCCTGCTTGACTATTTAGACAATGCAAACGCGGTCACGGGGCACTATCTTAAAGGTTCATGAGCAAGCTTCGCACCCCTGATATGATCGATGTGACCGGCGCGGCTGGCACGGCCAATGCGGCCGGGGCGGCGCGCCCTTTGATCGACGGGTTTGCGCGGCGCATTTCATATTTGCGCCTGTCGGTGACCGATCGCTGCGACCTGCGCTGCAGCTATTGCATGCCCGAACGCATGACCTTCCTGCCCAAGCGCGACGTGTTGACGCTCGAAGAGCTGTTCGATCTGGCCAGTGGGTTTATCGACCGCGGTGTGACCAAATTGCGCATTACCGGCGGGGAGCCGCTGGTGCGGCGCGATATTATCGACCTGTTCGCCGCCTTGGGGCAGCGGCTGGGGCCCAAGGGGCATGGCGGGTTGGAAGAATTGACGCTGACCACCAATGCGACCCAATTGGCAAGTCATGCCGAGGCGCTGTTCAAATCCGGGGTGCGGCGGGTCAATGTCTCGCTCGACACGCTTGATCGCGACCGTTTTCACCAATTGTCGCGGCGCGATGCCTTGCCGCAAGTGCTCGACGGGATCGCGGCGGCAAAGGCGGCCGGGCTCAAGGTCAAACTCAATGCGGTCGCGCTCAAAGGTGTGAACGAGGACGAGCTGCCCGACCTTATCGCATGGGCGCATGGCGAGGGGCACGAGGTCACTTTGATCGAGGTCATGCCGCTGGGCGAGGTGGAGGGGGAACGGCTCGACCAATATCTGCCGCTCGACGATGTGCGCGCGCGGCTGGAGAGCGATTGGGACTTGAGCCCCAGCGCGCATCGGACCGGCGGGCCGGCGCGCTATTTCGATATTGCCCAAACCGGGGGGCGGCTGGGCCTGATCACCCCGCACACGCACAATTTCTGCGATGGCTGCAACCGTTTGCGGGTGACCGCGACGGGACAGCTATACCCTTGCCTTGGCGGGGCGGAGCGGGTGGATCTGCGCGCAGCTTTGCGTTCGGATGCGCCGGCTGAAAACCTGTGCCGGGCGCTCGATCAGGCGATGACGATCAAGCCCGAACGCCACCAATTCCGTATGGATCAACGCGGCGCACAGCCGGCAGTGGCGCGGCATATGTCGATGACAGGGGGATGATGAAATGGCGGTGACGGTTCTGTTTTTGGGGCCATTGCGCGACATGGCCGGGTGCCAATCGGTCGACCTTGCCGCGCCGCTCGATTGGGATGGGCTGTTGGCGCAGGTGGATGCGGCGGTCGCTGAGCAGCTTAAAAGCGAGCGGGTCAATGTCGCTTGCGCGGGCAAGGTGCTGGGCGACAAGCGCACATTACAGGCCCGCGACGGCGACGAGGTGGCGTTGCTGCCACCTGTCAGCGGGGGCTAGGCGTGCACGATATTCGCCTGTCCGATGCGCGGCTCGACCCGTCGGTCTGTCTCGCCGCGCTTGATCAGGCGACACATAATGCCGGCGGTATTGCCAGTTTCCTCGGCAAGGTGAGAGCCAATGATCGGGCCGATGATGGCGTTGAGGCGTTGGAATTGTCGCATTACGAACCGCTGACTTTGCCCGGAATGGAAGATTTGGGTGCGCGCGCATCTGCGCGGTTTTCGCTGATGGGTCTGGTGATGGTTCACCGCATCGGCATGCTCTATCCCGGCGATCCGATTGTTCTGGTCGCCGCTGCGGCGCGCCATCGCCGCGATGCGATTGCGGCGGTCGATTTCTGTATGGATCACCTCAAAAGCGCGGCGTGGTTCTGGAAGCGGGAGAAGCGCGCCGATGGCTGGCACTGGATCGAGCCGCGCGCCTCAGATCACGAGGATCTCGCCCGCTGGTAAGGGGCGGTTAGGGGCGCGAACCTGCATCACGCCGCCGCCCCCCAATCCAGCCACCCAATCGCGCAGCGCCCGGTCGCATCAGGGCATTTGCGCGCCCAACATATCGAGCACTGCATCTTGTTGTTGCACCAGACCGGCAATCTGCATCTGCGCGGAAGTGAACGAATCGCGCGGCGCAAATGACCCGGCCGCATCAGCGCCAAGCTGGTCGAGATCGGCCAGCGCGCGGGCGGTTTGGCTGCGCAGGCTGGTGAGCCCGGCGAGCGAGACAAGCGCGCGCGATTGCAAATCCTCGTCCCCCGGATTGGCCCGTGCCGCCTCAACCAATCGGGTGGTGGCAGGCTCGCTTTGTTCAAACCGGGCATGGGCGCCGCGCGCTGCATCCAAGGCATCATCAATGGCCGCGCCATCGATTCGCGCCGCATCTTCTTGCGCGCCGGCTGGTTCAGGCGGATTGTCAGGCGCCGCCGGGGAAAATTGCCCCACCGCGCGTTCCGCATCGCGCACGGTGAGCGAGGGGTAACGGCCAGAATCGGCCGCGCAGCTCACTAAAAAAGCACAGGAAAGCGCGCAAAATACGGCGCTGCCAAAGGGTTTGATAGGGCGCATGGTCATCATCACCTGCATCCGTTATCATGCGGGCATGCGCGGGCAAAGGGCCGTTTGGGCCATGCGTCTGCGGAAAAATTGCCATATGCACCGGCCTTGGGGACGACTAATTCGTGCAACAGGCGTTGACTTAAAGCGCCTCTTCCCTTAACGGCACGCTTCTTTCCGGGGCTGCATATGCGCAGCGCCGCATTGTCGTTTGATTTGCGCGATTGGTTCGCGCCAGATCAAACCGCCACGAGATTGAGAGTAACAAGCCATGTTCGCGATAGTGCGCACGGGCGGCAAGCAGTATCGGGTTGCCGCCGGAGATAAGATTGCCGTTGAAAAGCTCGCTGGTGAAGCGGGCGACACGATCACCCTGGGCGACGTTCTGCTCGCCGGCGAAGGCGATTCGATCGCTGACGCAGCCAAGGTCACCGTTTCGGCAGAAATCATCGCTCAAGCCAAGAGCGAGAAGGTCGTCGTTTTCAAGAAGCGTCGTCGCCACAATTACCGTCGCAAGGCTGGTCACCGTCAGCAGATGACTTTGCTGCGCATCACCGATATCGGCGAAGGCAAGAAGGCTCCGGCCAAGAAAGCCGCGGCAAAGCCCGCAGCCAAGGCCGAG
>JABSPI010000095.1 GCA_013214365.1 Erythrobacter sp. | reverse complement strand
GGGATACTCAATCTTGGGATAGAGATCCGCGCGGCCCGTTTCCTTGTAATCGGGATGATGCTTCATGCTGATCGGCAGCCCGATTTTGAGCGTGCGCATCCACATATCCGCACCGGCCAAAATGGCGCCGATATCTTCGCCATATTTGGCCACCGCAGGTTCTGCGTTTTGAACCAGCTTCAATTCATCCGCGATCCAGCTTGAACGCACAGCCGGCTCATAGCTTTGCAGCTCGGGCTGGCTTTCGTGATTGGCAATTTCCTGCGCGATCGCCTCGGCGCACAGCATGCCCGATTTCATCGCAGTGTGGCTGCCTTTGATCCGCGGTACGTTGACGAAACCGGCCGCACAGCCAATCAAAGCGCCGCCGGGGAAAGCCAGCTTTGGCACCGATTGCCAGCCGCCCTCATTGATGACGCGCGCGCCATACGCCACGCGGGTGCCGCCTTCGAGATAGGCGCGGATTTCAGGGTGCTGCTTCCAGCGCTGGAATTCCTGATAGGGTGAGACCCACGGGTTTTTGTAATCAAGCGCGGTGACAAAGCCGATCGCGACCTGATTGTTGGCCTGGTGGTAGAAGAACCCTCCGCCCCAAGTGCCGCTTTCGGAAAGGGGCCAGCCTTGGGTGTGGATCACACGGCCGTCCACGTGTTTCTTGGGATCGATGTCCCACAATTCCTTGATGCCCAAACCATAGACTTGCGGCTCACAATTGGCCTCAAGGTCGTATTTGGCTTTCATCTGCTTGGTCAGCGACCCGCGCGCGCCCTCGGCAAAGAGGGTGTATTTCGCCTCGATCTCCATACCGGGCTGATAATCGGGCTTGTGGCTGCCATCCTCGGCGATGCCCATATCCTGCGTGATGACACCACGCACCGCGCCATGATCATCAAACATCACTTCATTGGCGGGGAAACCGGGGAAGACCATCACGCCAAGCTCTTCGGCTTGTTCGCCCAGCCAGCGGGTCAAATTGCCCAGCGAACCGGTGTAGCATCCCTTATTGCTCATCAAAGGCGGCATGATTGCGTGCGGCAGCGAGGTTTTGCCCTTCTTGCCCAACACCCAGTGCCAGTTATCGGTCACCGGCGTTTGCGCCATCGGGCAATCCATATCGCGCCAATCGGGGAACAATTCGCTCAACGCTTTGGGATCGACCACCGCACCCGACAAGATGTGCGCGCCGATTTCTGAACCTTTTTCGAGGACAACAACCTCAAGCTCTTCGTTGATCTGCTTCAGTCTGATCGCTGCTGACAGGCCCGCCGGTCCCCCGCCGACAATGACCACGTCGCATGGCATAGATTCCCGTTCGCTCATTTATCTGTCATCCCTTTACCTCTCGCCGTCCTGAGCGGGCCGGCGAAATTCTTCGCATAACTGCTGTAGTGTGCCTTGCTAACTGGGCCACGGGCAGTCAAGACCCCGTTTAGACAGCATGAACGCCCCGACCCCCTCTTTGACCTCCGAAATGGAAGCCGCGCTGGCATGGTGGCAGCTGGCGGGCGTTGACCATGACTATCATGAAGACGTTACGGATTGGCTGGCTGGCACGGATGCAGCAGTGCAGCCAGCGCCAGCACCGAGCCAACCCGATGCGCCTTCGCAACACAGCCCGGCCGAAACAACAAAAGTTGAGCGGACAAATTTGCTGGGCGACAATCCCCCGGCGGATTTGGCAGCGTTTCGGCAATTCTGGCTGGAGGTACCGGGCCTTGATGCCATCGGGCCGCGCGGCCGGATTGCCCCGCGCGGGGAACGCGGCGCCGATCTCATGGTGTTGGTCATCGACCCCGAAGAGCGCGACCGCGAACATTTGTTGAGCGGGCCTCAGGGGCAATTGCTGGCCCGTATTCTTTCCGCAATGGGTTTGAGCGAAGAACAGGTCTATCTCGCCTCCGCTCTGCCGCGCCATACCCCGATGGCCGACACCGATGCGATAGCAGCGGCCGGATTGGACGCGGTGGTGGTGCATCACATCACACTCGCCGCGCCCAAACGCATCCTTGCCCTGGGCAGCGGCATCCTGCCGCTCTTGGGGCACACATCAACGAAAGCGCCTTCGTCTTTGGCGCAAATCAATCAGTCTTTGCCAGACACCCCCCTAATGTTGACCGAGGGTCTCGACGCAATGATGACTATGCCCCGCCTCAAAGCCCGTTTCTGGCGCAATTGGATGGCGTGGACGGCGCAATCATGACCGGGCCACGCCCAATCATGGGCAGTGTGCGCCGGGCGCTGGCCTTGGGGCTCGGTGTGTCCGCCAGCCTTGTGTGCACCGCGCCTGTTGCAGCGCAAGGGCAAGCCGATGGACTTGTCGCCTATTACGACCGCAGCGCCAGCCCAAGCGATGCAATCCCCGCCATTTTATCGCGCGAGGAACGTGAGCATTATCGCCGTGTGTTCGCCGCGATCGATCGCGAACAATGGGACGAGGTCACGACCCTCCTCCAACGCTATGACAACAGCGTGCTGCATCAGATCGCAGTGGCCGAGTATTTCACCCACGCCAACAGCCCCCGGATCAGCGCCGAGCAAGTGGGCGCATGGTTCAATAATGGCGTCGATTTGCCACAGGCAGAGCAATTGGCGCGGATGGGGGCAAATCGCGGGCTCGAATATGTGCCCAGCCTGCCGCAGGCGCAATCTTTCCGGCGTCAACCCGCCGCGCCCAAACGCATCCTGCCGCGATCAATCAATGATGGTACGATCGACGAAACCACGCGCGAACGGATTCTCGACAATATCATCAACGACAATCCCGTCGGTGCGCACGCGCTTTTGAACCAGATCGATGCCGGCCTCAGCGCCGAGGCGCGGGCCGAATGGCGTCAGCGCGTCGCGTGGAGCTATTACATCGAAAACGACGATCGCAATGCCCTTGCGGTGGCGCGCACGGTTGCTGGCGGATCTGGCCCATGGGTGGCCGAGGGGGATTGGGTCGCCGGACTGGCGGCGTGGCGTTTGGGGTCTTGCGCCCTGGCCGCCGAGGGGTTTGCCAATGCGGCGCGGCGCGCGGCCAATGTCGAATTGGCCGCGGCGGGGCATTATTGGGCGCACCGGGCACTCATCCGGTGCCGCGAACCAGGCAATGCGATGCGTCACCTCAACCAGGCCGCACGCTACGATGCGACGCTTTACGGAATGTTGGCGCTCGACCAATTGGGCATTGAAATTCCCGCCGACACCCCGGCCCAGCGTTTCACCCGCGCCGATTGGAGCATGATTGCACCGCGTTCCAATGTGCAAGTCGCCGCTGCGCTTGCAGAGATTGACCGTCCGGGTCTTGCCGATGAGGTTTTGCGGCACGAGGCGCGGATTGGACCGGTGCGCGATTACCCCGCTGTGGCGCGGCTTGCGCGTGAATTGGGGCTCCCCTCAACCCAATTGTTTATGGCGCATAACGCGCCCTATGGAATGACAAGCGAGGCGGCTTTGCGCTTCCCGGTGGCGCGGTGGCAACCGCGCACCGGCTGGCGGATCGATCCCGCGCTTGTGTTTGCGCATGCTTTGCAGGAATCAAACTTTCGCGCCCGTGCGGTCAGCCCGGCTAATGCCCGCGGCCTGATGCAGATCCGGCCCGGCACGGCGCGCGATCACAATCGGCGGCTCAATCTGGGGGCAAGCTATGCTGATCTCGCCGACCCAGAGGTCAACCTCACCTACGGTCAGCAGCATCTCGAAATGCTCCGCGACAGCGCGATCACGCGCGGGCAATTGCCCAAAATCATGGCCGCCTATAATGCCGGGCTTAGCCCCGTGGGCCGCTGGAACAGCGAGATCAACGACCTTGGCGACCCGCTGTTATGGATGGAATCGATCCCCTATTGGGAAACCCGCGGCTATGTCGCGATCGTGATGCGCAATTACTGGATGTATGAACGCGCCGCCGGAGCCGCCTCGCCCACGCGCCGCGCTTTGGCGCAAGGGCGCTGGCCGCAATTTCCGGGACGTCCGACGGGGCGTTCTGCGGCTCTGGCGCGTTAGAGAAAGGCTGCGGCATGGCAATCGATGAGAGCAAGACCTTCACGCCCATCAACATCGCGGTGCTCACCGTATCTGACACCCGCACACCCGAAACCGACACGTCGGGCGATATCCTGGTCGATCGTTTGAAAAGCGCCGGTCACAATCTGGCCGAGCGCGCGATTGTGAAGGATGATGCCGGCCTGCTGCGCGAGCGGATCGAGCAGTGGATCGACGACCCCGCAATCGACGCCATAATCAGCACAGGGGGCACCGGATTGACCGGGCGCGATGTCACACCCGAGGCGCTCGCCCGGGTTGAGGGCGGGCGCGATATTCCCGGCTTTGGTGAACTGTTCCGCTGGCTCAGCTTTCAGACGATCGGGACCAGCACGGTGCAATCGCGCGCTTGTGCGATTGTGGCGCGCGGGACCTATATCTTTGCTCTACCCGGATCAAATGGCGCGGTGAAGGATGGCTGGGACGGGATTCTCGCCGAACAGCTCGACAGCCGCAATCGCCCATGCAATTTCGTCGAATTGATGCCCCGCCTACGCGAGGTTTAGACCGGTCTTACCCCCGGATCTGCCCCGCTGCCCTCTGCCCCGCCGCCCTCTGCTACGCCGTCACTTGCCCCGCTGTCACCTGCCCGCATGCAAGTTGATGAAACACATCCACCGGCCCACATATCCAAACAGGCAAGCACCGCGACCCGCGAACCTCGCCCGAACTCCAACAATGCAGGATCAATCCGTGTAGGAAAACTCCGCATTCCTAACACAC
>JABSPI010000094.1 GCA_013214365.1 Erythrobacter sp. | reverse complement strand
GGCGGGCGCGGCAACGCCTCTTACAAAACCGCCACCAACCGCGCCCCGCGCCAACACCAACCCGGCGAACCCGGGGACGAGACATGGGTCTGGCTGCGGTTGAAATTGCTCGCGGATGTGGGGCTTTTGGGGCTGCCTAATGCAGGCAAATCGACTTTTATCAATGCGGTCTCAAACGCCAAGGCTAAGGTCGGCCATTACGCCTTCACCACGCTGGTGCCCAAGTTGGGCGTGGTGCGGCATAAGGGGCGCGAATTTGTTCTCGCGGATATTCCCGGCCTGATCGAAGGCGCGGCCGATGGGGCGGGGATTGGCGACAGGTTTTTGGGCCATATCGAACGGTGCCGGGTGTTGATCCATTTGATCGATATTGCCGGCGATGACCCGGCCGAGGCGATGCGCATCGTCGAGGATGAATTGGCCGCTTATGGCGCGGGTCTTGAAGACAAACCGCAATTGATCGCGCTCAACAAGATGGATCTGGCCGATGGCGAGCTGGGCGAGGCGTTTGCCGCCGAATTGCAAGCCCAGGGCGCCGACAAAGTGTTCACCGTATCAGGCGCCAGCGGCGAGGGGATCGAACAATTGATGGATGCGGTCCTGTCCTACCTGCCTGATCGCACCTCGACCGAGACCAATACGGTCGAAGTGGAGCAAGAGGATGAGGCGGGCGATTGGTCGCCAATCTGACCGGGGGGTTTGCGAGGTGACGGTGTTGAGCTCGATCAAGGATATTGCGGGTGCGGGCCGGATCGTGGTCAAGATCGGCAGCGCGCTCTTGGTCAAGGATGGCGCGCCCAATCGCGAATTTTTGGGCTCGCTGGTCGATGATCTGGTCCGGCTGCGTGCGGGCGGGACGCAGATTATTCTGGTCAGTTCGGGCGCGATTGCTCTGGGTGCGGCGCGTTTGGACCTGCCCCAAGGGGGACGGGCCAGCCTCGCCGATGCGCAGGCCGCGGCCAGTGTCGGGCAGGTCGCATTGGCGCAATTATGGGCCGATGCCTTGGGCGCGCATGACCTGATCGCGGCGCAAATGTTGGTGACTTTGGGCGATCTGGAAGACCGCCGTCGCTATCTCAATGCCGCAGCCACGCTCGAACGGCTGGTCGCCAATGGCGCGGTCCCGGTGGTCAATGAAAATGACAGCGTGGCGACCGAGGAAATCCGGTTTGGCGACAATGACCGGCTCGCCGCGCGGGTGGCGCAGGCGGCCTGCGCTGATGCGGTGCTGCTCTTGTCCGATGTCGATGGCCTGTATGATCGCCCCCCGCACGAGGCGGGCGCGCAATTGATCGCGCGGGTCGAAGGGGTGAGCGAGGAAACCCTGGCCATGGCAACCGGCGCGTCGTCTTCGGGCATGGGGTCGGGGGGCATGCTGGCCAAGGTGCAAGCCGCGCAGATCGCCGAACGCGCCGGGATTGCGCTGGCGATTATCAACGGCATGAACCCGCATCCGATCAGCGCCGCGCTGGAGGCATCGCGCGGCACAGTGTTTGTGCCTGTGCGCCGCGACAATGCCCGCAAAAACTGGCTCGCCGGGCGGATNGCGCCCGAAGGCACATTGACGATTGATGCCGGATGCCGCGANGCCTTGGCGACCGGCGCCAGCCTGCTTGCGGCGGGATTNATCGGGGTGGAGGGCGATTTTCAACGCGGCGCTTTGGTGCGTGTGTGCGGGCCCGATGGCGATGGCTGGGCTCAAGGGCTTGTCGAATACAGCGCGCGCGAATGCCGCGCGATTGCGGGGCTTAAACATTCCCANCAACACGCCAAGCTCGGCTATGCCCCGCGCGCCGCGGTCGTCCACCGCGACCATATGGTGCGGGTATGAGCGCGACCAAAACCCTCGCCATGACCGGCTGCACCGGTTTTGTCGGCAGCGCGACGCTCGAAGCGGCGCTTGGTGCGGGGCATGCAGTGCGCGCTCTCACCCGGCGAGATATGCCTGCGCGCGAAGGCGTTGAATGGGTGCGCGGCACTTTGTCGGACGAGGCATCGCTGGCTGATCTGTGCAAGGGTTCGGATGCGGTGATCCATATCGCCGCGCTCACCAATACGCCTGATCCAAACGATTTCGAGGCCGCGAATGTGACCGGCACGCAAGCCATGATCGCGGCGGCCAAAGCGGCGGGGGTGCGGCGATTTGTGTTCGTCTCCTCGCTCTCGGCGCGCGAGCCGAAACTGTCGGCCTATGGCGCGTCCAAGGCCAAGGCGGAGCGTCTGGTCGAGGCCAGCGGTCTGGATTGGACGATTGTGCGCCCTCCGGCGGTTTATGGCCCGCGCGACACCGATATGTTTGAGCTGTTCCGGTCCGCCAGGATGGGCGCCGTGCCGCTGCCTCCGGGTGGGGGGATATCGTTGATCCATGTGCAGGATTTGGCCGAATTGTTGGTGGCGCTGGCTGATACATCTGTGCCCAAATCTGCGTTTCAGCGCGTGTTTGAACCCGATGATGGCCGGCAAGGCGGGTGGAGCCACAAGGAAATGGCGCAGGCGATTGGCCGCGCGGTGGGCCGCGATGCGGTGTTCGCGCCGCATTTGCCCGCCGGCGTATTGGGCATGGCGGCGCGGTTTGACCGATTGATCCGCGGCGACAGCGCCAAGCTGACCGCGGACCGGGTGGGGTATATGTGTCACCCCAATTGGGTGGCGCGATTTGATCGGGCGGTGCCCGCAGAGATCTGGACCCCGCAAATCGACAGCGAGGAGGGGCTGAAGGCAACGGCGGACTGGTACCGCGAAGAAGGCTGGTTTAATTAATCTTCAAAAAAGGACCCAGTGCAAGCTTTGCTGAACGCTACCCTAAAGGGTTGGTCCCAGCATTTCTCGAATCCCTCCATTACGTTGAGGTTAGGCGGCCATCGAACCTTCACGAGTTTACCATCTGGTCCAGCCATAGGTGCGTCTCTTTTGGGGATCGCTTTCAGCCGCTCCATGGCAGTTTGAAACTCTTTTCGATTCTTTTCGAGGAAAGCAATTGTTCCGTCGATGTAGAAGTTCCAACCGAAATTTGCGTCTTCATCCATCGATTTGTAGGTAAGGCGCAGGAGCGAAATTGCCTCATTTGTCTGTCCGGCATATGCGCGCATCTGGCCTTCATGGGCGTAGAGAATACTCGCGTGGTCACGCTTTTCATGACGCCATTCACGGATCAATTCCGCCGCATCAGCATAACAGCCTCGGTTGTAGAGGCCGCGCCAGCCACCATTGGGCAGGTCCTGATCGAATGCCTGGCGGTCGAGTTCCAGCATAGCGCCGAGGTCATAGGAGCAATCGGGTTCGAGCGACGGTGCTGGCTCCGAGGCTGCAGGCTGAGCCGCGGCAAGTAGGAAGAGTCCAATCATGTGTTTAGCCTAGTGGCCCGTAATATGCTTGCAAACCCTTTTGACGAACGGTTTCTCGCCCGGCTCGGGTAATCTGTAAAACAAGTGTGAAAGGGGACAAGGCCATGAAGCTCTGTTACCGCGAAGAAGGCTGGCTGTAGCTAATTTGACGGCGACTGCGTGCAATCATCGCCATAGGCGTCTTTATATGGCCTGCCCCAGCACGCATCGAAACTTTTGAGGACATTCATATTGGGCGGCCAGCTCATCCGGATCACCGTGCCATCGGCGCGGGTGAAGCTGTTGTCCGATGGTTCGGGCATCATCGCCAGCCGCGCCATCGCACGGTCGAGGCCCTCTCGGTCACCGCGCAGGAACGCGATGGTTCCATCGACATAGTGGTTCCATCCGAAATCCGCGTCATCATCAATCGAGCTCCGGGTGAGTTCGAACAGAGCAATTGCTTGGCCAGTTTGCCCCGCAAAGGCGCGCATCTGTCCTTCATGCCAATAGAGGATCGAGGCGTGGTCGCGCTTTTCATGCCGCCATGCACGGATCAGCTCGGCTGCCTCTTCATAGCATCCTGCATTGGACAGCCCGCGCCATCCCCCGCTTGGAATGTCCTGATCAAAGGCCTCGCGATCCAATGCCAGCATGGCGTCCAGATCATAGGAGCAATCGGGCGCAGATTTGTCAGTGTCCTGACTGTAACTGGCGGACGTCGAAGGGGTAGGGGCGGATTGTGCGGAAACAGAGGGTCCAATAACCAAGGACAGGCCGGCAAGCGTGAGCGAGAGGGTCAAAAACATGACGCCACTTTAGCCAGCTCAAAGCTGAACCGTTTCCGAACATCTTGAGAATGCTCTAAAGGAAGGGTTCCTCGCCCGGCTTGTGGATGCCGCATTCGGTTTTGTCCCAACCCTTCCACCGGCCCGAGCGCGGGTCTTCGCCCGGCGCGACCTTATGCGTGCAAGGCTCGCACCCGATCGAGGGGAAACCGCGCGCAACCAGCGGATGGCGCGGCAAATCGTGGCGTTCAAAATAGGCGGCAATATCCCCGGCACTCCAATCGATCAGCGGGTTGATCTTGAGCCGCCCGGCGGCATTGCTGGTGTCGATTTCGAACCGCGGCAGGTTGGCGCGCGTGTCCGATTGGAAACTTTTGCGCCCGGTAAAACTGGCATCATATCCATCGAGCGCTTTGGCCAGAGGTTTGACCTTGCGGATCTCGCAGCAGCCATCGGGATCGTAAGACCAGCGCAGACCGGTTTCATCGCGCGTGCGCAGATCTGCTGCATCGGGGGTGAGGATGCGCACATTGCCAAGGCCCAGCGCATCGATCAGCCGGTCACGATAGGCCAAAGTTTCGGCAAAATGTTTGCCCGTGTCGAGAAACAGGACCGGCACCGAGTTGTCCACCGCCGCAATCAGGTGCAGCAAAACCGCGCTTTCGGCGCCAAAGCTGGAAACAGTGGCGAGCTTTCCAGCAAGATTGTCGCGAATGACCGAGGTCAGCATGTCCAGCGTTGAGGCGCCGCGAAACATGCGGTTGAGGCGCACCGCATCATGCTCGCTATAGCGCGGCGCGCAATCGAGCCGGTCAATCGGGCGCAGCTCGTTCATCACTGCCCCCGGTGGCGCAATTGGGCGATAGTGGGGCGCGCATCAATCGTGCGTTGATAGACATTGTCCCAGGTTGCAAAAGCGCGCGCTGCATCCGCTTCGTCGAGCGGCGTGTCAGGGGCAAAGGCGTCAAACCCGCAGCGGCGCATATGCGACAATTGGTCAATGCCGACATCGCCCACCGCGCGCAATTCGCCGGCATAGCCCGCCTCGCGCAGGATCCGCGCCGACGAATAGCCGCGCCCGTCGCCAAAGCTGGGAAAATTCACCTCGACCAGTGCCAACCGGTCCAACAAAGGCACAAGCGCGCGCGCATCATCGCCCGGTTCGATCCGCACCGCGGTTGCATTGCTTTGGTCGTGCACCGCATCGACCGTGACCGCGGCGTGATCGGCTACTTCGTCATCGCGGAAACGAAATTGCACATCATCGGGCGATGTGCCCAGATCTTCAGCCATAAAGCGCCTCCTTGAACGGGGCCATGCCNATCCGGCGATAGGTGTCGAGGAAGCGTTCCTCGCCGCGTCTTTGATCAAGATAGATATCGGTGACTGTCTCGACCGCTTCGATCACGCCGTCCTCGGTGAAACCGCGCCCGGTGATCTTGGCGAGCGAGACATCCTCCGCTTCCGATCCGCCGAGCGAGAGTTGGTAATTCTCAACCCCTTTCTTATCGACGCCCAGAATGCCGATATGGCCGGCATGGTGGTGCCCGCAGGCATTGATACAGCCGCTGATCTTGAGCTTGAGCTCGCCCAGTTTTTCGGTCTTCCCCGAGGCGTCGAAACACTCCGAAATGCGCTGTGCGAGCGGGATCGAACGGGCATTGGCAAGTGCGCAATAATCAAGCCCGGGGCAGGCAATCATATCCTCGATCGTGTCCATATTGGGGCTGGCAAGGCCGGCTGCGTCAAGCTCGCTCCACAAATCATGCAGATCGGCGATCTTCACATGCGGGAGAACCACATTCTGGGTGTGCATGATGCGCAATTCATCGAAGGAATAACGCTTGGCCAAACGTGCCATGACGCGGATTTGTTCGCCGGTTGCATCGCCCGGAATACCGCCCACCGGTTTGAGCGATATCACCGCCGAGACATAGCAATCATGTTTGTGGGCATGGGTGTTGCGATCGACCCAGACCGCAAAATCGGGGTCCGAACGGTCGACCACTTTGGGGCCATTTTCAAAGGCGGGATCGGCAAAGAACGGACGGATCCGCTCCAATTCGGCGAGCGGGGGTTCGATCCCTTGCGTCAACATATGGGCAAATTCGTCTTCGACCTGGCGGGTGTATTCCTCCTTGCCCAGTTCGTGGACGAGGATCTTGATGCGCGCTTTGTATTTGTTGTCGCGCCGGCCATAGCGATTGTAGACCCGCAGGCACGCCTCGGCATAGGTGATGAGCTGATCGAGCGGGACGAAATCGCGGATCATCGGAGCGATCATCGGGGTGCGGCCCATCCCGCCGCCCACGAAAAAGCGCGCGCCAATTGCGCCATCGCGTTCGACAATCTGGATCCCGATATCATGCAGCCGCATCGCCGCGCGGTCTTTTTCGCTGGCGATCACGCAGATTTTGAATTTGCGCGGCAAATAGGTGAATTCAGGGTGAAAGCTCGACCATTGGCGCAGCAATTCGGCATAGGGGCGCGGGTCGATCAATTCATCGCGGCTGGCCCCGGCAAAATGATCGGACGAGATATTGCGGATGCAATTGCCCGAGGTCTGGATCGCGTGCATTTCGACCTTGGCCAGATCGGCGAGAATATCGCCTGCATCTTCGAGCTTGATCCAGTTGTATTGCAGGTTCTGGCGCGTGGTGAAGTGGCCATAGCCGCGGTCATATTTGTCCGCGATATCGCCCAAGGCGGTCATTTGCTGCGAATTGAGCGTGCCATAGGGGATCGCCACGCGCAGCATATAGGCGTGCAATTGCAGATACAGGCCGTTCATCAAACGCAGCGGTTTGAACTCGTCCTCGGTCAATTTGCCTTCAAGCCGGCGGCGCGCCTGGTCGCGGAATTCCTCCACCCGGGCATCGACCATGGCCTGATCGTAGCTGTCATATTGATACATTTCAGATCACCCAGTCCAAAGCTTCGGGTTCTTGCGGTTTGAGCGTGAGATCAGGGCGCACTGTGGGGCCAAGCGCGCGAATCCGGTCCTTGATATGGGCCGGGCGCACGCCCTTTTCGCTGGCCTGCGCGTCGAGGATATAGGGCACGTTGACCCGCCGCAGCGCTTCCTCGCGGGCCATGATTTCCTCGCCGCGTTCGCCCACATCGGCGGCGCAATCGACATGGATCGACCAATTGGTCCCATCCCACCAGATCACCTGTCCGGTTTTNAGATCATTGCCGGTGATGATTTTCATGATTGCGCCTCCAAATATGCGTGATCGGCGATCTGGNTGATCGCGGCATCGCCGCGCGCGGTGACCTCGCCGATGACGATCAAAGCGGGGCTTTTGACCGATTGCTCCACAACCAGATCGGGCAAGCCGGCAAGCACCCCGCGCAGCACCCGCATTTGCGGGCGTGCAGCGTTTTCGATCACCGCCAACGGCATGTCGGGGGCAAGCCCGTCTTCCATCAATTTCTCGGCAATCTGCGGCGCGGTTTTGACCCCCATATAGATCACCAGCGTGCGCCCCTTGCCTGCAAGGCCGGACCAATCCTGATCCGAGAGCCCTTTGCATTGNCCNGCGACAAAGCTGACAATGCTTGAGGCATCGCGNTGGGTGAGCGCGATTTGCGCGGCGGCCGCTGCGCCATTGGCGGCCGAGATGCCCGGCACGATCTCAACCGCAACGCCGTGGGCGCGGGCGGTTTCCGCCTCTTCCCCGCCGCGGCCAAAGATCAAGGGATCGCCGCCTTTGAGCCGGACCACATCGTGGCCTGCCAAAGCCTCGCGCACCAACAGCATGTTGATGTCGTCTTGGGGCAGGGTGTGGCGCGCGCGGCGTTTCGCCACCGAAATCAACCGCGCGCGCGGGGACGACAGGGAAAGGATGGCCGGGCTAACCAGGCCGTCATGGACGATTACGGGGGCGCGTTCGATCAATTTCGCCGCGCGCAGCGTCAACAGATCGGGATCACCCGGACCTGCGCCAACCAGAAATATTGTGCCTGTTTTCATGGGCACAAAATGCGCGCCCATCCCCGCTCGTGCCAGCGAGAATGGATTGGGCCGTGCCAAGCAAAGCTATTGCGCAAGGGTGGGAACCGTTTGCCGCGCCTTCAAACGGGCGGCTCATGCAGGCGTTCTACGCGCCGTTTGAGGCGTCTTTTGCGTCCGCGATTTTTCCGCCGCTCAACATCTCCATCAATTGGTCCAATTGCTGNGATGAGCGCAAATGCAGGTCCGATTGCGGGAAGGGAATTTCNACGCCGTTNTCCTGAAACAATTGCCAGATGCGCATATAGACATCCGAGCGGATGTTCGACAGGCCGCCTTCGGGGTCCTTGATCCAGAAGCGAATTTCGAAATCGACCGAGCTGTTGCCAAATCCCATCAAATTGACCCGCGGTTTTGGCCGGACCAGGATGCGATTGGTTTCATCCACCGCGCGGTAGAGCAGCTTGGTCACCAGTTCCAGATCGCTGTCATAGGCCACGCCCACCGGCGCTTTGACCCGCACATCGCGGCTGGAATAGGACCAATTGACCACTTGATTGGTCATCAACAATTCGTTGGGAATGAGATATTCGGTCTGGTCGCGGGTGATCACTGATATGGCGCGGATCCCGATCCGGCGGATTTGTCCCACGGCTTCATTACCGGCAATATCGCTGACCGAGATGACATCGCCGGGCTTGATCGATTTATCCAGCAGCAGGATGATCCCCGAAATCAGGTTGCCGAAGGTTTTCTGCAAGCCGAAGCCGATCGCCAGACCAAACGCCCCGCCAAAGAAAGCCAGAGCGGTGAGATCGATCCCGACCAGATCGACCGCGACAAAAAAGGCTAAGGTCCAGATCACAATCGTGGCGATCTTTTCGGTCAGCAATTTTTGCGTGTCGTCGAAATGCGTGGCCCGGCGCAGCAGGCCATGCGCCAATTTGGTCAGCGACCATGCCGCGGTGATCACGATCGCAATCGTGGCCACCACCAACAAAACGTCAAACACCGAAATCTCGACATCGCCCAGCGTCAAGGACCAGCTGTCGAGCGTTTCCACCACCGCGCCGAGCGTTTCGCTGCGTTCCGCGATCGCCTCTTTGGAGCCATCGCCAATGCTGACCACTTCTTGTTCGGGGATGTGTTCTTGCGCCACGCTCCACACCTGACCCGGTTGCAGCGCGCCGGGGGGATTGATCGCCGCATCGGCGCCTAGATTAACGGCAGTATCACCGGCTGCGCCTGAGAGTGCAGGCGCATCTAATGGCGCATTTGTGGCGGCAACAGCGATAATCGGTGCGGTCTGCATCAACTCTCCCACCGCGAAAGCGCGGCATCAAGGTCCGCGATCAGATCATCGGGATCTTCAAGCCCAATCGATAGGCGAATGGCGGGCCGGGGGCCACCCCTTGCAATTTTCGCGCCCTCATCGAAGCCCGCACCGTTGCCCGTACCGGGGCCCACACCAGAGCCGGTTTGATCGCGCCCATCGCCCGGCACAGCCATCACCGCGCGGTATTCATCCGGGTATATCGGCAGGGCAAGGCTCTCAAACCCGCCCCAACTGTAGCCGATCCCGAACAGGTCGAGCGCATCAACCACGGCGCCGCTGGCAGAGGGATCATCGCTCGCCAAGGCGAAGCTGAACAGGCCGCAGCCGCCGGTGAAATCGCGCCTCCACAGAGCATGGCCCGGATCGCTGGGGATGAGGGGGCACATCACCTGCACAATGCGCGGATCATCGGCCAGCCAAGCCGCGATCCGTGCCGCGCTGTGTGTGCTGCGTTCGAGCCGCATCGCCATTGTGCGCAAACCCCGCGTCGCCAACGCGGCATCATCGGGAGAGACGACCTGTCCCAATTGCTGCGCGGTGCGGCGCAATGCGCGGTACCATTTCTCGCCCGCACTGGCCGATCCCATCATCAGGTCCGAATGCCCGCCAACATGTTTCGACAGGCTTTGCATCGTGATGTCACAGCCATGGTTGAGCGCGGCAAAGCCCAGTGCGCTGGCCCAGGTGTTGTCGATCATTGTGACCGCGCCTGCACCCTTGGCGATCGCGGCCAGCGCGGGGATATCGCACACTTCCATGGTCAGGCTGCCCGGGCTTTCAAACCACACTGCGCGCGCGCCCTTTTCATCCAGAACGCGGGCAAAGGCGTCATGATCGAGCGGGTCGAAAAAGCTGTGCGTCACCCCCAAACGTTTGAGCAGGCCAGTCGCCATGCTGCGCGTGGGATCGTAGGAATTGTCGCTCACCATAAGGTGGTCGCCGGGTTTGAGCACGGCCAGCATGCAGCCGGTGATCGCGGCCACCCCGCTGGGATAGAGCACTGTGCCATGCGCGCCCGGCTCGATCTGGGTCAATGCCTCGGCCAAGGCCCATTGGGTCGGCGCGCCGCGGCGGCCATAGAAAAACTGGCCATCATAATCGGCGCGGGTCGCGGCCTTGCGCTCGGCCTCGCTGGCATAGAGGTGGGTCGAGGCGCGCCAGATGGGTGGATTGACCACCGGTCCGGTCCACTCCTCGCGGCGTCCTGCATTGGCGATACGGGTGTGCATGCCAAGCTTTTCGCCCAGGCCCGATCCCGCTTTATCCGATCCGCTCATTGGGGTGTGGTCTCCTGTGGTCCTTGCGCCTTGGGTGTGTCGGGGGCGGCTTCCCATTCCTGCCAGCTGCCATCATAAAGGCGAGCATGGTCGCAGCCGATCAGATGCAATGCAAACAATAGCACACAAGCGGTAATCCCGCTGCCGCATGAGGCGGTGATGGGGCGCGTCAGATCGAGCTTGGCCGCGGCGAAAGCGGCGCACAATTGCTTGGCGCTTTTGTAGCGGCCATCGGAGGCAAAAACAGCGTCATAGGGCAGATTGAGTGCCCCCGGAATGCGTCCGTTCTGGCCGCCATGGACCGGATCGATCCCGCGTCCGAACACCCGCGCGGCGGCGCGCGCATCGATCAATTGGTCAACGCCGTTGCCAAGACCAGCCAATACATCCTCTTTGCACGCTACCCGCATTGCGTCGCGCAAAGTGGCGGGCTCGACCGGTGCATAATCGAGTGCACCGGTTTCAATCGCGCGGCCTCGCTCGCGCCATAAGGCTAGACCGCCATCGAGGATCGCAACATTAGTCACGCCGTGCGCGGTCATGACGAACCAGGCGCGTGCGGCTGTTTTCACCGCGCTATCATCATATAGAACGATGCGATCACCCGGCGTGATGCCGAGACGCGCCAACCTCTGTGCCAATTGCGCGGCATTGGGTATGGCGGCGGGCACGGGGGAGGACGCATCTGTTAAGCTAGCCAGATCAAGGAAGCGCGCGCCCGGAATATGGCCTTCAGCGAATTCGACCCTTGCATCGCGTGCTGCTGCGGGCAAATGATAAGAAGCGTCGAGTACGATCAGATTACGATCATTTGTCGCGGCATTGAGATGATCGTGCAACCAATCCGTAGTTACAATGCTGGGAAGGAGGTGGGCCATCCTGGTGTCCATAAGCAAGTGCTATTCGAGTCCGCTCATTTTTACCCCATAAATTATTCTAGCTTGACCCAGCCTTGATGAAAGCGCTGTTCTGACCAAAAGTAAGGCGTATGCCGTGAAGGCGTTTTGACGTACGCTTGCAACCAGTAGCTAATCGAGGCAACAGGATCTCATGGAAAGTAACCTTGAAAAAAAAACCTCTCCTGCTTTTCTCGGCAAGGATACCCCTTTACCTTCCTCACCAGAAGAAGCGCAGCTGGATTATGTACCAAATCCGCGAGCTGGAGAATTGTTTTTGGTACGGTTCGCAGTACCTGAATTTACCTCGCTCTGTCCTGTGACCAGTCAGCCTGACTTTGCTCATTTAGTGATCGATTATGCCCCCGATAAGACAATCGTTGAATCCAAAAGCTTAAAACTTTTCTTGGGCAGCTTTCGCAATCACTCTGGATTTCACGAGGATGTGACTGTCGGTATTGGCCAGCGCCTACAACAAGAAATGAGTCCCCTCTGGTTGAGAATTGGCGGTTATTGGTATCCTAGGGGAGGGATCCCGATCGATGTATTTTGGCAGTCTAAATCTCCGCCGCATGAACTCTGGCTGCCAGAGCAGGGCGTGGCTCCTTACCGTGGTAGAGGATAGTCCCCTTGCAAAACACGCTAAGGCGAGTTCGGAATTCTTGGTGTCTTCTTCCGTGTCGGGTCCTCAAATGAACTATCGGGACAGCCAAGCTATTTTCCTGTGAATGTCGGAAGTCTTTTCTCCAGAAAGGCCCGCACACCTTCGCGGAAATCCTCGCTCATAAAGGTAAGCAGATATTGGTCGCGGTCCATAAAGCTGGCGGTGTAATGATTGGCATTGGCCGCGGCATTGATCGCCGCTTTGCT
>JABSPI010000093.1 GCA_013214365.1 Erythrobacter sp. | reverse complement strand
ACCATTATTCGCGGCGCGATGGCCGAACGGATTTACGACCTCGTCAAAGCCGGGGACGAGCAAATCGCGATCTATGACGGCAATGCCAATATCGCCTTGGGCTCTTACGAGCTGCGCTATGATTTCATTTTCATCCGCGCTTGCGAATGCATGATCAAAGACGATCCGGCGTTGGCCGACAGCGTGCTCGACACCGAGGTCGGCTCGGATGAAGAGGCCGCTTCCATGGGGCAATTGGGCGCGCGGCTGGGGCGGTGCCTGGACGCAGGGGTCAAGGTCGATCTGACCAAAGCCATGCTGCGCAGTTACATCGCCGAGGCGGCGCTGCGCGGGGCGGTGACATCCGCCGCGAGTCAGACACAGGACCCCGCCGCCTGAACCGGCCAAACGCACGTTCAAACCGGCCCGTATAGGCGTGTAGGCGCGCGCGTCATGCAGGGCGCAGGCCCGCGCGCCTAATTAATACGGGGCCACGATTANTGCGGGGCCAAACCCTGTTCGAGCCCGGTGCGATCCTCCAGCGCAAACCGATCGACCAGATCCGCGCTCGCCACATTCATCCCGACAATCCGCGTGTGGCGGCCATTGCGGCGCATGCGTTCAACCGCCTTTTCCAGCGCGCCAATCGCCGAAATGTCCCAGAAATGCGCCTGGCTGACATCGATCACGACATTGTGCGCGGGGTCCTCCTGCTGGCTTTCCGGGCCGAGCATTTTCTGGAATTTATCCGCGCTGGCAAAGAACAATTCGCCCTTCACCACATAGACCGCCGAATGCGGACGGCGCACCCGTTCCACGGTGAACAGCGTGCGCACTTTGTTGGCGAAGAAAATGCCCGACAACAACACCCCGATCAAAACCCCCAGCGCCAGATTGTGGGTCCACACCACAACCACCACGGTCGCCACCATCACAATCGAACTCGATGGCGGATGAAGCCGCAAATTGGGGATCGAATTCCAGCTAAAGGTCCCGATGCTGACCATGATCATCACCGCCACCAGAGCCGGCATTGGCACTTGCCCGACATAGGGGCCCAGCGCCGCCAGCAGGAACAGCAAAAACGCGCCCGCGGTAAAGGTCGACAAGCGCCCGCGCCCGCCGCTGGCAATATTGATCACCGACTGGCCGATCATCGCACAGCCGCCCATCCCGCCAAAACAGGCCGCCACCACATTGGCGATCCCCTGCCCTGCGCTTTCGCGGCGTTTGTCGCTGTCGGTGTGGGTCATATCATCGACAATTTGCGCGGTCAGCAAGCTCTCCAACAGCCCCACCGCCGCCATAGCGAGCGAATAGGGCGCGATGATTTGCAGCGTTTCAAAGGTCAAAGGCACGTCGGGCAAGGCAAAGGCAGGCAGGCCGTCGGGCAAATTGCCCTCGCCCGCGACATTGTTGACCGGCAGGCCCCACCAAATGGTAGCAACGGTCAGCACCACAATCGCAACCAGCGGGCTGGGCACCGCTTTGCTCAACCGCGGAAAGCCGTAAATGATCGCGAGGCCAGCCGCGACCATGATATAGGTTTCCAGCCCCACCCCGTCATTCCACGGATTGAGCTGGGGGATTTGCGCCATGAAAATCAGGATGGCGAGCGCGTTGACAAAGCCGGTAATGACCGAGCGCGAGACAAATTGCATCAACAGGTCGAGCCGCAAGAGCGCTGCAATCCCTTGGAAAATGCCCATCAAAATGCTCGCCGCGAACAGATATTCGACCCCGTGATCGCGCACCAGCGGGATCACCAGAACCGCCACCGCCGCGGTCGCCGCCGAAATCATGCCGGGCCGCCCGCCGGTGAACGAAATCACCATCGCAATCGCCACGCTGGCATACAGGCCCACGCTCGGATCAACCCCGGCAATCAGAGCAAAACCGATCGCCTCGGGGATCAGCGCAAGCGCCACCACAATCCCGGCAAGAATATCGGCGCGCGGCTGGGCGAACCAATCTTTGGTCCAATTGGAGGCTGGCGCCGCTGCGGATGCGCGATCTTGGGCCATGTGATGGTGTCCTGAATATGTGATGGCGGGCGCAAGCGCGCGCACGGGGAGGAAGGGGTGAACAAGCGGAGAAAAGAATGGCGGCCCGCTTAGGGGTTTATGTTGCAACGCACAAGCGGCCTAATCGTGCCCGGCGCTTTCTCTTTGTGTTCAGCCCTGCACCGGGATAAAATGGGCAGGGGGGCAGCAGGGAGGCACAATGCCGGCATTGCGACAGTGGATATTGGTCTGTGCCATATGCATCGGCGCACCCATCACCGCGCAACCCTCCCCCGAACTCGCCGCAAGGTTGAGCCAGCCGATTGAGGTCGAAAGAACCGGCGAGATCAGCGCGCTTCCAATTGCGCGCCATATGGGCAAGCTTGCCATTGCAGCGAGCGTCAACAGCATCGAGCGCCAGTTCATTTTCGACACCGGTTCACCAACCATGATCGCCAAGGAGCTGGCCGATCAGCTAGAGCTCGACATCATCGGATCGAATGTGGGCCGCGATGCCAATGGGCGCGAAGTCCGCACCGAATTTGCGATTGTCGAGCGCCTCGATCTTGGCGGGGTCCGTTTCACAAACGTGCCTGTGATGATCTTCGACTTCAAGGCTATCGATCCCGATGGCTGCTTCTTTGACGGCGGCGTGATCGGATCAGAGATATTTCCCGGCAGCGCGTGGCGCATCGATGCGGACAATGATCGGCTTGAGATTTCAGCTTGGTCCGACAACCTCACTCAAAAAGAGGATGAAGCCAGCACCATCTCCGCTCCTTTGGCGCGCTTTGGCTATCCCCACGCGCCTATTTTTGGATACCGCATCGGCACGTTTGAGGATCGCGGGCTGTTTGACACCGGCAATTCGGCCAGCATCGTGCTGTTCAATCGCGTAGCAGGGGATGCGCGGGTCCAACGCCAAATGCAGGCCGGATCGATCGTCGAAGGGCGCGGATCAGAAGGCGTATCGGCAGGAGGGTTGGGCGACAGCGTCAACCTCCTGCGGTTTGAGTTGACGTCGTTCGAGTTGGGCGCAAGTGAGCCGGGCGCAAGTGAGTTGGGGCCACTGCCCGGCATCATCCGCCACGCGCCTCCCACGCTGATGGGGCTGGGCGTCATGGCGAAGTACAATGTCACGCTCGACTATCCGGGTTCGCGCATCATCCTTGAAGAACGCGCGAAGGAGGAAGAGCGCCTGCCTCATCCCGGATATGGGTTGATGGTCGCCAATGGGGACCTGCGCGTGATGCAGCTTTATGCCGGCACCAAGGCCGAGAGCGCTGGACTTATGCTCGGGGATCACGTGGTGGCCATTGACGGCTCTGCGCCGCCCGCCTCTGACCACGCCTGCGCGCTGCACAAATGGCTGATCGAAGACCGGCCCGCTGCAAACGCGACGTCGCTCACCGTCAGCAGAGACGGGCAAGAGGTGCTGATCAGCCTCGCACAGGACTAACCCAAGGATCGCAGCGGATCCGACCCGTCCCAATCCACGCCCGCTTGTTTGATCATCGCAAACAAAGCCGGGCCGCCTTCTCCTTGCTGAAGGATCTCAACCAAGGAGCCCGGGCCTTGTCCCGGATCGACATAGATCACGCGCGAATCTCCCAGCGCCCCCTCGATCACAATCTCAGCGCCCTGCTCACCGCACACGCGGTATGCCTCTTCGATATCATCGATGAGGATGCACACATGGTGAAGCCCCTGAACCGCGCCATATTCGCCGGTATAGATCGAGGGGTGATCATCGCGCGGGCGGATCAATTCGATCTGGATATCGCCCCAATAGGCCAGCGCCAGATCGAACACCGCATCGGTTGGCTCGCCCTTATATTTCATCCCTTCAAGATGAATGCCCTCCATCAAGAAGAACGGCCCGACCCCCATCACCTTGGTCCAATGCGCGATCGCGGCGTCAAAATCATCGGGCACAAAGGCAAGCTGCATAATATCGCCCAGCGCCGCAATCTGTGTCTGCGTGGTCATTGCGTAATCCTCCTGTGCGCCTCTTCAATCCGCTAGTGTGATAAAGGGGCAAGTCTGTGTGATATTCTCCCCCGCGAACACTGGAGAAAGTGTGAGTGGGTGCAAGCCCGCACGAGCCAAGGGGCGCCAAGGGGAGCCCAAGGGGGACCCAAGGGGGCAAGGGGCGGCCAAGGCCACCAATGGAAAGGCCGCTCCAAAGGGTGAACACAACACGCAGCAAGGGACCGAGAGAGGCGTTTTGCGATGAATGAAGTCAAAAAAGTGGGCAGCGACGAACGGTGCCCCGGCATCACCTACACCGATATGCTCGAAGGCGACACGCGCACCCCGCCTGATTACCTGTTCGAAGAGACGGTCGCCGAAATGGGCGATGATCCGATCCCGGTCGAGGCCTATATCAGCGAAGATTTCGCCCGGCTCGAACGCGAGAAAATGTTCCCCAATGTCTGGCTGTTTGCCGCGCGCGAAGATGAAATGCCCGATCCGGGCGACACGGTCGTGTTCGATATTGCTGGCAAGAGCTTTGTTCTGGTCCGGCAAAAGGATGGCGGGGTCAAAGCGTTCTACAATGCCTGTCTGCATCGCGGGCGCAAATTGCGCACCGAAAGCGGTCCCTCGATTCAGCTGCGCTGTCCGTTTCACGGTTTCACCTGGCGCAATGACGGCTCGCTCAAGGAAATCCCATGCGCCTGGGATTTCAAACATCTCGAGACCAAGGATATGACCCTGCCGCAAGCGCGGGTCGAGCTGTGGCAGGG
>JABSPI010000092.1 GCA_013214365.1 Erythrobacter sp. | reverse complement strand
TCATACAAAGCCTGGGCGGGGTGATTGTCGATCGCGGTTTCGAGTTTGAGCCATGCCGCCCCTTTGTCCAGCGCAAAACTTTGCGCGCGGGCCAGCAGAGCGGTGGCAACGCCCATGCGGCGATTGCCGGGCGCAACAAACAGATCGTAGAGAACGAAAACCGGGGCGGCGGCGACCGAACAGAAGGTCGGATAGAGCAAGGTGAACCCGGCGGCCCCGCCTGCTGCATCCTTGCAGATGAAAATCACCGCTTCGTCCGCGCTCAGCCGAGCACCCAGATAATTGCGCGCGCGCTCAATATCGGCGGGTTGGTCGTAAAATTGGCGATAGGCATCAAACAAGGGCGCCAGCGCATCCAGATCGCCCTGCGATGCCGCGGTCACCGACCATGCGGGTGCGCCCGGCGCGGTGTCATCGGGATGATGCGAGGTCACAGAGGAGAGGTTGGTGTGAACCATCGCACCGCTTAAGCCGACATCAGCGCTTTGTGCGTGTCATCAAGGCTCTTGCGCACCAGCGCGAACAGCTCGTCCACTTCCTCCGGCTTGATCACCAAAGGCGGGGAGAGGAACATCGTGTCATCCACCGCGCGCATGATCACCCCGTTGTCGAAGCAAAACTGGCGACAGGTCATGCCGGCATGCCCTTCGGGATCGAAACGGGTCTTTGTCGGCTTGTCCTTGACCAGTTCGATCGCGCCCAGCTTGCCGATCCCGCGGGTTTGCCCGACCAGCGGATGGTCCCCCAATTCGGCCAGTTTCTGCTGGAAATAGTCAGAGGTCGTTTTGCCCGCCTCGCCGATTAGATCGAACTCTTCGAGCAATTGGATATTGCGGATTGCCACCGCACAGGCGACCGGATGGCCCGAATAGGTGAAGCCATGCGCCATTTCGCTATCGGCATTGGCGATCGTCGTGGCGATCTCGTCATTGAGCGCCACCGCTGAGATCGGAATATATCCGCTCGACAGACCCTTGGCCATGGTGATGATGTCTGGGGTGAAGCCATAAGTTTGGCACCCGAACCAATTGTCGGTCCGGCCAAAGCCGCAAATCACTTCGTCTGACCACAACAGCACATCATATTTTTTGCAGATCGCCTCAACCCGTGGCCAATAGCCCTCGGGCGGGATCATCAATCCGCCTGCGCCCATGACCGGTTCGCCAATAAAGGCGGCGACATTGTCCGGGCCCAATTCGAGGATTTTGTCTTCCACCGCCTGCGCGCAGCGTTCGGCAAATTGGGCCTCGCTCTCGCCCTCATGGCCATAGGCATAGAAATGCGGCGTGGGGCCGACATGCTTCATTTGTGGCAGGGGCAGATCGAAAATATCATGCATGAAAGGCAGGCCGGTCATGCTCGCTGCGGCAACGGTCGTCCCGTGATAGGATTTGTCGCGGCTGATGATCGCCTTCTTGTTGGGCTTGCCCTTGAGGTTCCAATAATACCAAATGAATTTGATCGCGCTGTCATTGGCCTCTGAGCCGGAGCTGGCGAAGAAGATCTGGTCGAGCCCGGCGGGCGTTTTTTCCGCAATCAGCGCGCTCAGCTTGGCGGCATTGGGCGTGGTGGTTTGAAAGAACAGATTGTAATAGCTCAGCTCTTTCATCGATGCGCTGGCCACATCGGCGAGCTCCTCGACCCCGTAGCCCAGCTGTGTGCACCACAGGCCGGCCATCCCATCGAGGATCTTATTGCCGTCTGAATCCCACAAATAGACCCCTTTGCCATGGGTCATCACACGCGGGTTTTTATCGCGCAATTCGTGGTGCACCGTGAAGGGATGCAAATGGTGCGCATTGTCGAGCGATTGCCAAAGCTCGGTGGTGCCGTTGCCGTCTGGATCAGGACCATGGTCGGCGGGGTTGTGCTGTAACATCGATCTTGCCTCAAAACTGCCAAGCCGTTTTTTGGGGGGGCTTGGCGGGGTGATGCTTTGGTTGAGGCCGGTGTGACCGGACCAACCGATAGCGCGTAAAATTCAACTCGGTCGTTCGCGAAAGTTTCCCGCATCCGGCAAAGATTCTTTGCGAAAAATGTGATCACAAGTTAAAAGAAACCGAGATCAAGCGCAATAGGCATGATGAGGTTTTGATATCGCGCCTAACAAGAGTGGGAGCCTGTTTTAAGATGACAAATGTCATATCAGGGTTCAGCCTAATTCCCCACAAGCCCTAAGGTCAGTTAGAAGGCACCTATGTCGAGTCGAGTGAAATCCACGCCCGAGAACAGCGCAGCGCCCGTGAAAGGCGGTGGTGCTGACAAGGCGATGCACGAGCAGGTGTATTCGACCCTGCGCGAGGCGTTGATTGCTGGCCAGCTGGCACCGGGGCGGGCTCTGTCGGTCCGGCGTTTGGCGGCGGAATTCGAAGTCAGCACTATGCCAGCGCGCGAAGCCATTCGGCGGCTGGCGGCGGTGGGGGCGCTCGACTTTACCGACACCCGCCGGGTGACTGTCTCGCAGATGACCGAGGCCAAATTGCGCGAGATCAAAGAGGCGCGAGTGGCGCTCGAACCGGTGCTTTCCGGTTTTGCGCTGGAGCGGGTTGAGGCCCTGCCTCGTGAGAAGGGGCGCTTGGTCAAGTCTCTGGAAAAAATAGATAAAAATCTTGATCTTGCCATTCGCCGGGGCGATGTGATGGCCTATTCTCAGCTCAATAGCGAATTCCACTTCGCTCTTTACCGGGCGGCCAATGCCAATGTTTTGCTCAACCTGGTGGAGAGCCTGTGGCTCCAATTTGGCCCGTTTATGCGGGTGGTTATTGGCCGGCTGGGTACGTCCTGCCTCGAGGATGATCAGCACAAGGAAATCATCGAGGCGGTGGTTGAGGGCGACAGCGCCAAACTGCAGGCTGCGGTCAAGGCCGACATTGTGCACGGCATGCAGACAATCGAACTTGATGACAATGCGGTCGATTGACGCAATCTGAGCGGCATTGCCCGGGCGCGCTGTGTTCGTCCGCTTGGCACTGAAAATATTCCACAACTTCGCAAATGGTCCCGCATCGCGCGCTTTGCTGCACCCGACCTGTGTGAGCAGCGCTGAGCCTATGGTTGCAAAAATAGCTCAGAAAAGTGATCACGAATTTTCGGATTTTGTTTGAAACTGTGAATTTCTCGATTACTTGGCCCATACTGACCCGGTTTTTTAAAGCGGGTCTTGGACACGGTTTGGGGAATGAAAAACATGACCGCTTTTGCTTCTGTCGATGCCGCTTTGAAATCCACCTCGCCGCGCACCCAAGCCTTTATCGATGGCCGGTTTCAGGATGCGCTGACGGGTCAGACCATGGCCAGTATCTCGCCGATTGACGGGACCCATCTGGCGCATGTGGCGTCGTGTGATGAACGCGATGTCGATCTGGCTGTGCGCGCCGCGCGGCAGGCTTTTGACAAGGGTTTGTGGCGCAATGCCAGCCCAAGCGAGAAGCAGCGCACCATGTTCCGCTTCGCCGAATTGATCGAGGCAAATGCCGAGGAATTGGCGCTGCTTGAGACGATAGATCTGGGCAAACCGATCAGCAATACCCGCTCAGCCGACTTGCCTTTGACGGTGCAGACGGTGCGTTATTACGCCGAGGCGATCAACAAGATCAATGACGAGATCGGCCCCTCGCCAAGCGATGCTTTGTCGATGATTGTGCGCGAACCCTTGGGGGTTGTGGGGGCGGTGACGCCGTGGAATTTCCCGCTTTTGATGGCGGCCTGGAAGTTTGCGCCGGCGCTCGCCACGGGCAACAGCATCATTATGAAACCGGCCGAACAGACCAGCTTGTCTTTGCTGCGCGTGGCCGAGCTTGCGGCCGAGGCGGGATTTCCCGAAGGGGTGTTCAATGTCCTGCCCGGTGATGGGCCGGGCGCGGGCAAGCCTTTGGCGTTGCATATGGATGTGGATGCGGTCGCCTTCACCGGATCGACCCAGGTCGGCAAGCTGATCATGGGCTATGCCGCGCAATCCAATCTCAAACGTGTGGGTCTGGAATGCGGGGGCAAGAGCCCGCAAATCATTATGGATGATTGCGACGATCTTGATGCCGCGGCAAGCGCGGCGGCGTGGGGGGTGTTTTACGATCAGGGGCAGGTGTGCACTGCGGGCACGCGATTGTTGGTGCACCGCGCGATCAAGGATCAATTCCTCGACAAAGTGGCGACAATCGCGCGCGAGCTGGAGCCGGGCGATCCGCTCGACCCCGACACCGAATTTGGATCCTTGGTGGATCAAGGTCAGATGCAGACCGTGCTTGGCTATGTCGAAAAGGGCAAAGCGCAAGGCGCCGATTTGATTGTCGGGGGCGCGCAGGCGCGGACCGCATCGGGGGGCTTTTATGTCGAGCCGACATTGTTCGACAATGTCACCAATGACATGACCATCGCGCAGGAAGAAATCTTTGGCCCGGTCATTTCCGCGATTGCGTTTGATGACCTCGACGAGGCGCTCACGATTGCGAACGATTCAATCTATGGGTTGGCGGCCGGGATCTGGACCAGCAATGTCAACAACGCTCATATTGCCGGGCGGCGTTTGCGCGCGGGCAATGTCTGGATCAATTGCTGGGATGGCAGCGATATCACCACCCCGTTTGGCGGGTTCAAACAATCCGGATTTGGCCGCGACCGCTCGCTTCATGCATTGGATAAATACACCGAGCTCAAGACCATCTGGCTCAAGCTCAAAGGGGGCTGATCTGTTATGAACGGGGCGGTTTCACCTGATCTGGAGAAAGCCGGGCAATCCGATCTGGCGGCGCGGTTTGACGCGCTGCGGATTGCGGTTTTGCAAACCGGGCGATCGATCGACGAGGCGCGCGCACGCCACGGCGATTATGACGATATGTGCAAGGCGTTATTGGGCCGCAATCCGGATCAGGCGGATACGTTTGCGGTGCTCGACGGGCACTATCCGGCCGCGATTGATGAATATGATCTGATCGTGATCACCGGGTCCAAATTCGGCGTTTATGAAGACCATGATTGGATCCCCCGGACCCAACAGATTGTCCGCGATGCCTTTGCCAAGGGGATCAAGCTGATCGGCATTTGTTTTGGCCACCAATTGATCGCACAGGCGATGGGCGCGGTTGTGGCGAAGGGCGATCATGGCTTTATCGTGGGCGCGCAAGACTATCAGGTGACGGGCCTTGATGGGGAAATTGACACGCGCACGCTGTATGCTTGGCACCAGGATCAGGTGATGAGCGTGCCCGCCGGCGCGCAAGTGATCGCCACCATGCCCGATTGCGCGATTGCGGGCCTGCGCTACGGCAACACCGCGATCAGCCTGCAACCGCATCCTGAATTCACCCGCGCCTATATGGCCGAATTGATCGAAGCGCGCCGCGGCGCGGTGGTGGAGGATGCGCTGGCTGATGCAGCCATGGAGAGCCTGACAGTGGCGGTGGAGCCGGCGCCGATTGTGGACATGTTGCGCACCTTTGTTTTGACAGTTTAGCGCGGCTCTTTCCCGGCCTAATATTCGCTTTCTTGGATGTGGGTGCGATCGGGTGCGGCCCGATCGAATGCCGCGCAATTGGGCGGATAAAAACCTGAGCAAACGGAACTATTTGTTGTTTTGCGCGGCATCATGGTATGCCTCTCAATTCAGGAGGGAGTTGAATATGAAAATCAAAAATTTCCTATGTGCCGGCGCGCTGTTTGCGCTTGCGCCTATGGCTGTGACACCCGTCGCAGCGCAGCAGGACCGCGATGAGCAGCGCAGCTCGTCGTCATCGCGCCACAATGATCACGACAATAACGGGGCCGGCTTTATCGCCGGGGCGATTATTGGCGGTGTGATCGCGGGCGCTATCGCCAGCGGTCATGACGATGACGATGACGATTGGCGCTATGATGATGGGTATTATCACAACCATCACCCGAATTATGGCGGCACTTTCCGTCCGCGCGGGACCAAGCACACGATCTGTTACCGCGCACGCCGGGTTTGCTACACCAAGGGGCGGTATTCGGAAAAATGGACGCGGCGCGAATTTGGCTATTACGGCCGCAGCAGCTCGGGGAGGCGTTAATGTTGAAATCAAAGAAATGGATCGGCTGGGCCGCTTTGGCGCCGATGGCTCTGGGTCTGGCGGCTTGCGAGGATCAGGCGGGCGAACCGCGGGTTGCAGAATTGCAGCCGATTTCGCTCTCCAATATGCATTTGCGTTCGCTCGAAGTGATGCGCGCAGCTGTGGGCGACACCTTTTCCGAAGGCCATTTGCAAGTGATCGAATTTGTTGGTCACCAGATGAGCGTGGCGGTCGTATGCGAGAATTTCGACATCGATCAGGCGCGGGTCGATGAAGAGATGGCATTGCTCTATTCCTCGGTCAGCGGCGATGAGCGCGAGCTTACCGATGATGAAAAGCATCAAATCGACAAGCAGGCTTTGATGGGGCTGGGCATGGTTGTGGGCGCGCAGCTCGCAATTTCGAGCCATGATCGCGAAGAGTTTTGCGCGGTCGCCGAAGAGGAGCGGACCACCGAAGATCCGGTTGCGCTGGAACATTTGATCTGGACCAAGCGCGAAGGTGAAGCGGAAGCGCCCGCAGAAGCGCCCGCAGAGGCGTCTGATGCGGAAGAGTAAGCTGACCCTGCTGCATCCAATGTGATCAAATAAAAGCTGATCAAACAAAAGCCCGGCTGCCATTTGGCAACCGGGCTTTTTTAATGCGGGCCTTTGATCTGGGCCGGTAAATGTGATCCGTAACCGATCAGTGTTTGTGGGCGTGCATATGCTCTTCGCCGCCGCCCATGCCGGCATACATCACATCGACCAATTGGTGCGCGTGATCGGGCCGGCTCATAAAGGTGGAATCGATCATCGCGGTCTGGTTCTCCCGCTCTGCGGCATCAAACACCACCTTGTCTTCCTTGACCGTGACCAACACATCGAGATCAGCCAGCGTCTCCGGCTCCACCGCGGTGGGGTCATCGGACAAGATCACAAAGTCGGCCAATTTGCCCACTTCGATCGAGCCCTTCTCATTTTCCTCGAAATGTTGCCATGCCGGCCAGATCGTCATCGCCTTGAGCGCGGTGAGCACATCGACACGGTGCTCGGCCCCCAACACATAGCCCGAACGCGTGCGCCGGGTCACGGTTGCATCGAGCACCCGCATACTGTCGGGGAAGGCCACCGGTGCATCGTGGTGGGTGCCAAACATCATGCCGCGCTCCATCAACCAGCCGGTGGGCGAGATATTCTCTGCCGCTTCGGGCCCGACCGTATGTTCGCGGTGCCAATCCCCCCAATAGAAGGTGTGCATCGGGAACAGCGAGGGGAACACGCCCAAACGCTCAAACGCGTCGACCTGATCTTCGCGCAAAAACTGGCCATGGATCAACACCGGACGGTTGCCGACATCGCCATATGTCTCGCGCGCTTCCTCGAAGGCTTTGATCAACATGTCCGATGCGCCTTCGCCATTGGAATGGACGATGATCTGCAGGCCGTTTTCAAAACAGTAATTGACCGCGTCCTGAAGCTGTTCCTCGGTGATCGCGGAATAGCCTTTATACCCTTCGGGATAGTCGCCGACCGGGTCATAATAGGGTTTATCGCGCAGCGCGGTGAAGCCTTGCGGCGATCCGTCAATCGTCAGCTTGCAGCCGCCCACGCGGGTGCGGTTGGTGTAGGCCTGGCTGAAATTTTCCGCGATAAATTCGCGCCCTTCCAAAACATCGGGAAAGGCCACCACATCGATCGGCAAATCGCCCGCTGCACCAACTTTGTTGAGCGCATCGACCACCGCGCTCGAGGCGCGCCCTTCATGCGCGGTGGTGTAGCCAAAGCTGGCCCACAATTTGCTGCCTTCGCGGGCAAAGGCCTGCAAACCTTCTTCGCCCAAACTGCTCAACATCGGAAACAGCACGGTGAAAAAGGCGTATTCTTCGAGCACCCCGTTGGGTTCGCCATTGGCGCCGCGTTGGATCACGCCGCCGGCTGGATTTTCGGTGTCAGCGGTGATCCCAGCGAGCTCAAGCGCCTTGGAATTGGCGACCCCCAAATGGCCCGATTGGTGCACGATCAGGATCGGCACATCGGTTGAAATCTCGTCCAGATCTTCGCGGGTGGGGTGGCGCACTTCGGCCAATTGCGCGTTGTCATAGCCGAACCCGATGATCATGTTCACTTCATCAACGATTTCAGCATTCGCCACGCTCCAGTCGGAGATCACCCGTTGGAGACTGGCAATGTCGGTCACCTGTCCATCAGGCGGGGCCAGCAAATTGGCCGACAAAGCCTGCAGCCCGCCCA
>JABSPI010000091.1 GCA_013214365.1 Erythrobacter sp. | reverse complement strand
GGTGAGGGGAGGGTGCCCAACGACGCTATTCAATCAGCTCAGTTGCCGTTGCAACGAGCGAGATCTTTTTCATCAAGTTCTTCGCCGTTGGCGGTGAATGCAGTGATTTCACCGAATTCACGGGCAAGGCCGCGGCACACGCGCGACGGGCGCGATGAACCCTTATTGGCGACGCAGGTCGTGCCCTGGCAAACCCAGGCAACACCGCCCGCGACGGCACGGTTCTCATCAGCCGCATTGGCGAGAGTTGCAGTGTAATAGGCGCCGCCTTGGGCAGCGACCGGGGTTGCAGTGCTAAGGCCCATGGCCATGCCAGTGGCGGCAGTCGCCAGTGCGATGGCGGCCAGACGGGTCGAGCGGGGGAAAGAGAGGTTCATGGCAAAGATACCTTTCGGGGAGGGGGTTGTACAATATATTGCAGTGCAGCGTTTCTAATCGAAACTGATTGCAAAAGCCCTCTATGCGATTAGGTTGCTCGTTGCAACCAAAAATCTTTCATTATTTTCATTCGGTTTTTTCGGATTTGAAAATATGGGTTTTGGTAGCTTATCCCGAGCCAATAGCGGGGTGATTTTGCGATTGGCGAGAAACGCGTTAAATAGGTTGCAGAGGAAGGACTGAATCTATGGGCGACATTAGAGAACCACTGCGCGAATTGATCGAATGCGGCTTGCCGCAAGCGCTCGAAGTGATGGGTGAACGCTGGTCATTTATGATCCTGCGNGCCAGCTTCAATGGGCTGAAGCACTTCGAGGAATTCCTCAGTGAGCTCGGCATTGCCCGCAATATTTTGTCGAACCGCCTGGCCAAATTGGTCGACCACGGCATTCTCAAGCGCGAACCGTGCGCTGATGATCGGCGGAAAATCGAATATCGCCTGACAGCCAAAGGTTTTGACCTGCTTCCCGCGATGTTGGCTTTGCGCCAATGGGGCCAGAAATATGGCGCTGAGCTGGTCGAAAACCCGGTTCTGGTTGACGAACGCGATCGTTTGCCGATCGGCCCTGTGTCGATCCTGGCTCATGATGGACGGGTCTTAAACCATGAAGATCTGTGGATGGTGCGGCCCGAAGATCTGGGCAAGCGCAGCGATGGTACGATAGCGCAAACCGGCACCGCAACCCAGCGCGGCGATCTGGTTGATATTGAGGCTGCCAGAAAAGCTGCGGCGGGATAATTCACCCCTGCCGGCCCCTGCGCCGGCAACGCAGCAGGTCTAGATATGACCGTCGCACCCGTCGACGACACATGCAGTTCGAGTGATCTTGATGATCTGCTGCGCCGCACTTTCGGTTTCACCGGTTTTCGCGGCACTCAAGAAGCCGTGATTTCCCGGATCATGGCGGGGCAGCATACGCTCGCCCTCATGCCAACTGGTGCGGGCAAATCTTTGTGCTACCAATTGCCTGCTTTGGCCCGGCCGGGCACTGCGATTGTTATCTCGCCGCTTATCGCGCTGATGCATGACCAGATCCGCGCCGCGCGTTCGGTGGGGATACGCGCTGCATCGATGACGTCGGCCGATCACGACAAAGCTGCCACAGCTGATGCGCTGCGCAATGGCGGGCTCGACCTTCTATACGTCGCACCCGAGCGCGCCACTATGGCGAGTTTTCGGTCCTTGCTCGATGCAGCGGACGTCTCGCTGTTTGCGATCGATGAGGCGCATTGCGTATCGGAGTGGGGGCACGATTTTCGCCCTGATTACCGCGCTTTGAGGCCGATGCTCGAGGCGTATGACCACGTCCCGCGGCTGGCGCTGACGGCCACGGCGGATGAAGTCACCCGGCGCGATGTGCTCAAACAGCTCGGTATTCCCGATCAAGGTTTGATCCTTGCCGGTTTTGACCGTCCCAATATTCGTTACACTGTTCGCCCGCGCGCCGGTGGGCCAAAGCAAATTGCCGAATTCATCTCGCGCAACCAAGGCGCGGGAATTATCTATTCGAACAGCCGCAAGGGGTGCGAGGATCTGGCTGCGAAGCTGGCTGATATTGGGCGGCCGATTGGGGTCTATCATGCCGGGCTAGATTCCCAACGCCGCGCGCAAGTTCAGGCCGAATTTGTGCAATCTGAAGACATGGTGATGGTTGCCACGATCGCGTTTGGCATGGGGATTGATAAACCCGATGTGCGATTTGTGATCCATGCCGGTCTGCCGCGATCGATCGAGGCTTATTATCAAGAGACCGGCCGCGCCGGCCGCGACGGCGATCCGGCGGAGGCATTGATGTTGTGGTCGGCGAGCGATTTTGCCCGCGCCCGCCAACGCTTGGGCGAGGTCGACGAGGCCAGGCTTGGCTCCGAACGCGCTCGGCTCAATGCTCTGGCTGGTTTGGTCGAGACGGTGCAATGCCGGCGCAACATTTTGCTGCGTCACTTTGGCGAAAGCCCCAGCGCCCCATGCGGAAATTGCGACATTTGTCTGGAGCCGCCTGAGGTCATTGATGCAACAAGGCTTGCGCAAAAACTTCTGTCTGCCGTTTATCGCACAGGGCAAAGCTTTGGCATCGGCTATTTGGAGAATGTCCTGCTTGGCCGTGCGGATGACCGGATCGAGGCACGCGGCCATGATAGTTTGTCCGTGTTTGGCATTTTGGACGATGATGAGGCGCCCATGCTGCGCACGGTCATGCGCAGTTTGAGCGCGCATGAAAATCTGATCCCCACCGATCATGGTGGATTGCGACTTGGGCCCGGCGCACGCGAAATCCTCAAAGGTGAGCGCGCGGTTGAAATTGCCCAGCCGCCCCCCAAGCGCGCCCGCCGCTCAAGGGGCAATGCGGTGCCCAATCCGGTCGGGGATCCGGTTTTTGATGCGCTTCGGGCCAAACGCTCCGCGCTTGCCAAGCAGAACGGCATCCCGGCCTATATTATTTTTCACGACAGCGTTTTGCGTGCGATGGCGAGCGAACGGCCGGGCACATTAAGCGCGATCGGCGAAATTCCCGGTGTTGGGGAGAAAAAGCTCGACACGTGGGGCGCCGCCTTTCTTGAGGTATTGCAGGATTTTGATGGCAGCTAGCCGCAGCCCGGCTCAGCCGCGCCCGATCGTCTGGCGATAAGACAGCGCCTCGGCCACATGCGGCCGGCCGATCTGCGCCGCCCCCGCAAGGTCAGCGATCGTGCGCGCCACCCGCAGCACTCTGGTATAGCCGCGCGCTGACAGGTTGAGCTTCTCCGCCGCTTTGAGCAGCAGCCCGCGTGCCTCGTTTTCAGGGGTGGCGTGTTGTTCTAACCGCTCTCCTTCCAGCTCCGCGTTGGAGCGCACGCCGCGTTTGGTTGCTCGCTTACGGGCCGCTTCGACGCGGGCGGCGACCTCTGCACTGCCTTCCTTGGGCGAGGGCAGGGCCATATCCAGCGCGCTGACGGCAGCGACCTCGACATGCAGGTCAACACGGTCGAGCAATGGTCCCGATAGCCGGGCCTGGTAATCCCCGGCGCAGCGCGGATACCGGTTGCATTGGCTCACCGGGTCCCCGGCATAGCCGCAGCGGCACGGGTTCATCGCGGCAATCAATTGTACCCGCGCCGGGAAGGTAACATGCGCATTGGCGCGCGCCACATCGACTTTGCCTGTCTCCAGCGGTTGGCGCAGCGAATCGAGCACGCCGCGCTGAAACTCCGGCAATTCATCGAGGAACAGCACGCCCAGATGCGCAAGGCTCACCTCGCCCGGGCGAACTTTGAGACCGCCGCCGGTGAGCGCGGCCATGCTGGCGGAATGGTGCGGCGCACGGAAAGGACGCGCACGGCTGATCCGTCCCTCCTCAAGGGTCCCCGCAACCGATTGCACCATGGAAACCTCCAACGCCTCCGCCGGGGTTAGCTGCGGGAGGATTGCTGGCAGACAGCTCGCCAGCAGGCTCTTGCCTGATCCAGGTGGCCCCATCATCAACAGATTGTGCCCCCCCGCCGCGGCAATTTCGAGCGCACGCTTGGCGCTTTCCTGACCCTTGACCTGTTTCAGATCGTTGCCCGCCTGCGCCTCGGCCAGCGCTCCGGCCCGGGGTTCTGGCAGAGCTTGCGTGCCCTTGAGATGGGCGAGCAGGCTGGCAAGATCGCGCGGGGCCAAGACCGGCACATCGCTTGCCCATTTGGCCTCGGGCCCCTGCGCTTGCGGGCATATGAGCCCGCATTCAATGGTATTTGCATGGAGCGCTGCGATCAAAACACCGGGCGAGGCAATTATGCGGCCATCAAGCGCTAATTCGCCCACCGCGACCCAATCGCCCAATTGTTCTGCATCGGTGACCCCCATCGCTGCCAATAGCGCAAGCGCGATCGGGAGGTCGTAATGCGATCCATCCTTAGGCAGGTCAACAGGCGACAGATTGATCGTGATTCGCTTGGGAGGCAAGGCCAGTCCCATCGCAGATAGAGCCGCTTGCACGCGTTCGCGGCTTTCGCTGACAGCTTTATCGGGCAGGCCAACAATCGAGAAACGCGGCAAGCTCGGTGCCACTTGACACTGCACCTCGACGCTTCGCGCCTCAAGCCCCAGATAGGCAACCGTTTGGACCAGAGCGACCACGCATGCCCCCCATTGACTTGCACTGTGGCTGATTAGCGTAGCGCCCGCGTCGCCCGCTCGGGGGTTACAAGCTTGTAATCGGTCTCAAACGAAGTTTTTTCAGGGGCAATTGTTCATAACGATTGTACAAGCTTAACAGGCCCTTGCATGCCACCCTAGGGTGCGTACGCAAGAATTGTGCAAGCATAAATTTTGGCAATTTCTGAACCCCGGCAAAGTTACGCCGGTGGCATGAAAAAAATCCCCGCCCTCCTTGCCGCTGTGCAATTTGCCTTGATCGCTTCACCAAGCCTGGCGCAGCCTAATGTGGACAGTGACCGCGGTCGTGCCGGCGTGTTCGAGGCGGTGCTTCAATCAGGCGAAGCTCGGCCGGATTGCCGCGAGACAACAACATATCGATGGGTTGAGGAATGGGATCCG
>JABSPI010000090.1 GCA_013214365.1 Erythrobacter sp. | reverse complement strand
TTAGTCCGCGCTTTGCTTTTGCCCTGGGCGCCCGCGATACTGATGTTGACGGTGAGCCTTTGTTGCAATTGATCACGGGTGATAATTGGGAAACCAGCAATTTTCCCGCCAGCCTCCACGAACTGGCCGAGAAGCTGCGCAATCGCGAGAACTTCTCGAACCTGATTGTGCAAGTCACCATTCGCGGCGATGAGCGCTGGTGGGAATTGTCCGGCACCCCGATCCGTGACGACCGGGGGCAATTCACTGGTGTCCGCGGAGTTGGCTCGGATGTGACCGAACAACGCGAATCCTCGGAGAAAATCGCCTATCTGGCGCGCTACGATACACTCACCTCCTTGCCCAATCGCCTGATGCTGACCGAAGCTTTGGGAGACGCGCTGCAATATGCCGATCAATGGCGCACGCGCTGCGCGCTGTTGATGGTGGATTTGGATAGGTTCAAGGCGGTCAACGATTCGCTTGGCCATTTGACCGGTGACAAATTGCTCGCGCAGGTTTCATCTCGGCTTCAAGCGCTCACGGGCGAGAATGCCCTGGTTGGTCGCCTCGGCGGCGATGAATTCGCGATTGTGATCCGCGATGCGAGTGATCTTGATTTCCTTCGCCAGCTTGCCGCCCGGGTGATCCAGTCGCTCACCGAACCTTATCAGGTCGACAATCACACGCTCTATGTCGGCGCGAGCGTCGGCTCCGCGATTGGCCCGCGCGATGGCAAATCGGTCGAAGAATTGATGCGCAATGCCGACCTCGCACTGTACCGAGCCAAAGACACAGGGGGCGGCGAACATTGCCGCTTTGAACCAGTGCTTCACGCATCGGCCGAGGAACGGCGCCAGTTGGAAGTCAGCTTGCGCAAGGCGCTGGGGCTTGATGAATTCGTCCTGCATTATCAGCCAGTCGTGGATGCGCGCAGCGAAAAAGTTGTCAGTTTCGAGGCGCTAGTGCGCTGGAATAGCTCTGAGCATGGCTTTGTCAGCCCGGGCAAGTTCATCCCGCTGGCCGAGGATACACGGTTGATTGTTCCGATCGGCAAATGGGTGCTGCGCCAAGCTTGTTTTGAAGCGCGCAATTGGCCCGAAGATGTGAAGGTCAATGTCAATGTATCGCCCGAGCAATTGCTCGAGCCCGAATTTCATCAGGAGGTCATCGACGCACTGGCTGCCAGCGGATTGCGCCCTGAGCGGCTGGAGATCGAAGTGACCGAGAGCATTTTCCTGCGCGATGCCAGCATTGCGCGCAATGCGCTTGAACAGGCGATGGCTCTGGGATGCTCGATCGCGCTGGACGATTTTGGCACGGGCTATTCCTCGCTGGGCTATCTGCGCAAACTAAGGTTTTCGACCATCAAGGTTGATCGCACCTTTGTGCAGGGCGCCGCTCAAGGGGCGAGCGAAAGTCTGGCTATCATCAATGCCGTGGTCGCGATGGCGAAAAGCCTTGATATGACCACCACGGCCGAAGGTGTCGAAGATGCTGAGCAAGCCGAATTGATCCGCAATCTTGGCTGCGACAAGATCCAGGGTTTCCACTTCGGCCGTCCAATGTCGAGCGAAGAGGCGCGCCGTCTGTTCGCCAGCAAGTCTATTGACGGCTCTGATCGCCTGAGCGCCTGATCCCTTTCTGGGCCAAGCGCCAAGATATAGCGGATTAGGCTGCGATCAGGCTGTTGAAGACATTTTCAAACAAGCCGCGGCCATCGGCCCCGCCAAGCGCAGCGTGAGCGGCCGGCTCCATAGCGCGTTCAGGGTGCGGCATCATGCCCAGCACCCGGCCATTGGCGCTCAACACACCGGCGATGTCGCGGCGCGAACCATTGGGATTGGCGGTGTAGCGAAAGGCAATCCGCTCCTCAGCCTCCAATTGGTCGAGCGTCGCCTCGTCAGCAAAATAATTGCCGTCATGATGCGCCACTGGAATGCGCAAACGCTCATCCTTGTTGAACGCACTGGTGAAGATTGAACTGGTGTTGTCGACGTTCAATTCCACGGTCTTGCACACAAAGCGTTGTCCGGCATTGCGCATCAGCGCCCCTGGCAACAACCCGCTTTCGGTGAGAACCTGAAATCCGTTGCACACACCCAGAACCGGCACCCCGCGTTCAGCCGCAGCGACGACAGCGCGCAGGATCGGGCTTTTTGCCGCCATCGCCCCTGAGCGCAGATAGTCGCCGTAGGAAAATCCTCCGGGCAGGGCGATAAAATCCAATCCAGCAGGCAGATCCGCATCGCCATGCCACACGCGAATGGCGGGCTGGCCGGTTACCGCTTCGATGGCCACCGCCATGTCGCGATCGCAATTGGACCCCGGGAAAGTGATCACCGCGGCTTGAAAGCTGTTAGACGCCGCAGCCATCAAGCGGGCTCCTTTGCACCGTCGAGCTTTTCAATCGCAAAATCTTCGATCACCATATTGGCCAGCAATTTCTCACACATCTTGGTGAGCGTTTCATCGCTGGTCCCATCGGCCACATCCATTTCGATCATCCGCCCGATGCGAACATCCTCAACCCCTTCAAAGCCGAGGCTGTCGAGCGAGTGGTGCACTGCGCGACCTTGCGGGTCGAGCACGCCGGGTTTGAGGCGGACGAGAATGCGAACTTTCATGGCCGGGGTCCTTTAGGAATGGTCTGGTCAAGCGTGGGTCTGCGCGCAGCCTATAGCGGCTGGGTCGCAAGGTGCAATCGCACTTGATACGACAATCACCCGCACATCGCACTTTCCAAGCGGTGCAGGAGGAGCATGTCAGTTGGTTAAAAACCACAGATAAGCGGTCCTGATGAGTTGGCCAAGCTCATAGAATCAATTACTAAGCCTGTGTGTTAGGGGGACAGCCGGTGCCTATCTGGTTGAACCTGACCAAACGAAGAGCCGGTGGGAGGCGACCTGCCGGCTCTTTTTTATTTCAGTTTTTTTCGTCTTGGTCAGGTGGTCACTCCGCCAAATCCTCATCGGCCTCAGCAGTTTGAGCTGCGGCCTGCTCACCGGGGGTCACCACAAAGACGACGGCATCGTCTGGTGCGAGGTATTTAAGCGCTATTTGCTGCAATTGTTCACCCGTGATGCCCTTGAGCACTTCGGGCCCTTCGAACCATCGGTCGAGCCGGTCATTCTGGCTCTGCGCGCGGTCAGCAAGGTTCATCCAACCGCCCAGCGATTTGAGCGCATTGTCATAACTTTCCAACAAGGGTTCGCGCGCCCGTTCAATCACATCGGCATCGACCGGGGCTGCGCGCAAATCCTCGACCAGGGATATGATGGCTGCGCGGGTTGGCTCGACTTGAGTGACATCAATCGATGCCAGAATGCTGAGCGTGCCGTAATCATCATAATATCGGCTCATCCCCGACGAGGCCCGCGGCGAGTAGGTCTGCCCCAACTCTTCGCGCAGACGGTCAGTCAATTCGATCTGAACCACCCGCGATAACAGTGAAACCTGCATCGCTTCGGTTAGGTCGCTGTCATCTGTCGTGGGCCAAACCATGCGCACCTGTGCCTGATCGGGCTCGCCCTCATGGTGCACAATATGCTCTGTGCGATCGGCGGTGAAGCTGCGCTTGCGGGCATCTTCGCGGTCGACAAATTCGCTCTCGCGCGTCGGCAAAGCTCCCAATGTTGCCGCCACTGCCGCGATCGCGGCATCTTGATCGAGGTCACCGACGAGAGCGACCTCGATCGCACCATTGGCCATCCGGTCGCCAATGACCGCCTCTAACTTGACAAAGTCGAGCGCAAAATACGCCTCGCGCGATTGCAGGCTAAAGCGGGGGTCATTGTCCGAAAGGATCGCCCCCGCGGCGGTTGAATATGCGCGGGCAGGGGTCGCTTGTAGCGTTTGAAAATAATTGTCGATGGAGCGGCGGAAGCGTTCGACACCCTCGCTGCGATATCCAGGATCAGTCAGGGTCGCAGCCAGAACCTGCATCTGCAATTCCAGATCGCGCGGCGTGGTGATGCCGGAAAAGGTAAAGGCATCGGTCTGGTTCGATACCCGCACGCCGACACTGCGCCCGGCCAGAACGGTCTGCAATTCATCCGCGCTGTGTGCGCCAAGTCCGCCCAGTGTAAGCGAGCTGATCAAAGAGGTGCGCAAAGGGTCCGAGCGCGTGTTCATCAAGCCTCCGCCATCTAACGATGCCTCAAAACTGATGCGATCTTCGCGGATATCGGTTTTCTTCAGCGTTAAACGCACGCCATTGTCAAAAGTGATGTAGCGAAAGCCAAGGCGGCTATCGCTTGTGTCAGATACGATCGTGCCGGGTGTGCCAAAATCGGTATAGGCAAACTCGATAATTCCCGTGTCAGCGGGCGGCGCGATGGCCAATGCCATACCCTCGCTAAACGCATTTCGCAGAGCCGTCTCGCCTCCTTCAGGGGCGGTGCGCCCCTGAAACCGGATCAGCGGATTATCGAATGCCAGCACGCTTTCGCGCAGCGCCTCGTGCACCGCTTCGGTGGTGATATCGGCTTCGATCGAATTCAAGAATTCCAGCTGGAATTCCGGCGTGGTCGGGACGATGTCATTGGCCACAAGGCTGAGGGCCGAACCGGCAAAGGCGCGGTTTGAACGTGTGCCTGCGCCCGCCACGCGGTTTTCGATGGATGTGCGCAAATTGGCCATCTGTTCGGCCAATTCTGCTTCGCTGAAGCCATAGGTCAGCGCCTGATTGACCTCGCGCACAGCGGCCAGCACGCCTTTGCGCCACTGGCCATCTTCGCTGGCAATGCTGAGTGAGGTGGAGCGTGCATCTTCGAACAGGTCGCCGCTGCCGAAGCCGGCGCCGCGGAACGGGGCATCTTCTTCGCGCGCCAGCCGCGCCATACGCCGCTGGATTATGCCATAACCGATCCGGCGCAGCAGCGATGCCTTGCGGTTGGCAAGCGTGTCGGGTTCATCAATCCAAGGTCCCAGAGCGCTGATCACGACGCTTTCTGACAAGGCGGGATCGGTGTAAATATCGGTCTCTCCACCGCGTGTTACATCAACCGGGCCGGAGACAGGTTTGGTTGGCACAGGGCCGCCGCTCCAGTCGGAAAAGCGCGCGCGTAAAGCGGCCTCCATCACTTCGACCGGATAGTCGCCAATGATCACCAGAACGGTGTTGGATGGGGTGTAAGTCCGCTCGTAGAGCGCCCGCATTTGGGCGGCGGTGGCGTTTTCGATCACGTCCAGAGTGCCGATCGGCAAACGCTCGATGAAGCGGGCACCGGGCGCGGTGAAGGCAAACGAATCTTCCTGTGCGCGTTGCGAATAATTGCGCCGGTCGCGGCGTTCGGCGAGGATCACGCCCCGCTCCCGCTCCACCGCGTCCTCGCTGATGGTCAACTCGCTCGCGGTTTCGCGCATCAGCATCAATGCGGTGTCGAGCAAATCCTCATCATTGCGCGGCAGGTTGAGCATGTAGGTCACCGCCTCAAGCCCGGTCGAGGCATTGGTGTCCGCGCCAAAGGCCAAGCCTTCGCGTTCGAGCAAGGCAATCATCTCGCCCTCTGGTATCCCCTTGGATCCATTGAACGCCATATGTTCAAGATAATGGGCAAGCCCGCGTTCGCTGTCGGTTTCCTCCAGCGATCCCGAATCGATCCGCATGCGCACCACTGCGGTGCCCTCCGGCGTGCCGTTTTCGCGCAAGATATAGCGCATGCCATTATCGAGCTTGCCGAACACAAAGCCGGTATCGACCGGCACGTCGCTTTGTTCAAAGAACCAATCGGGCGCATTGTCTTGCGCGGCGGCGGCCTCGGAATTGGCCGGTGCGCTTTGCGGCGCGGGATCGGCTTCCAGAACCGGAGTATTCGCCGCAAGCGCTCCAATCAACGCTGTGTTCGGCATGGCCAATAAAAGGCCGGCGGCAAGAGTACGGCTCGTTATTTTCATTGCGGGGGAAAGCCTCTCAATCCTCTATTTGGAAGAAAGCGAGCTTAGTCATAAATTCGCAATTGTCAGGCTCTTCTTGCATAAGAGTTCTAATGCTCGCCGCGCATAATATTTCTGATTGTGCAGAAGATTGGATCGCTGAGCGGGACCAAGGGGAACTTCGCGGCGCATAAAGCGCGTGCGGCGCCGCTCACAGGTGGGCTGCCCTCGTCGAAAAACGGCCCTCGTCTAAAAGCGGTGGCAACACCTCGATTGAGTTGGCGGACCTATACCGGGCAAACGCGCCCACATGGTATGGCCTTATTTTTTGGGCGGGGTGCCGCGCAAGCGTGAACGGTGGCTCGACAGATCGAGCACTTCGCCAGGGCCGCTATCCTCTGCTTGCAGCAGACCGAGCCGGCGGGCCACTTCGCGATAGGCCTCTTCCTCACCGCCCAGATCGCGGCGGAAACGGTCTTTGTCGAGCTTCTCGCCGCTGACCATGTCCCACAACCGGCAGCCATCCGGGCTGATTTCGTCAGCGAGGATCACACGGCTGAAATCGCCGTCAAAAAGCCGGCCGAATTCAAGCTTGAAATCCACCAGCCGGATATCGATCGCGGCGAACATTCCACAAAGGAAATCGTTGATTCGGATCGCCATCGAAGAAATGTCATGCATTTCCTCGGGGCTGGCCCAATTGAAGCAGGCAATATGCTCTTCCGCGATCAGCGGATCGCCCAGCGCGTCATCCTTGTAATAATATTCAATCAGCGTGTGCGGCAGCGGCTCGCCCTCTTCAAGGCCCAGCCGTTTGCAGATCGATCCGGCCGCCACATTGCGCAGCACCACTTCGATCGGAATGATCTCGACCTGCCTGATCAATTGCTCGCGCATGTTGAGGCGGCGGATGAAGTGGGTTGGGATGCCGATATGCGACAACCGGGTGAAGACGTGTTCGCTGATGCGATTATTGATCACGCCTTTGCCATTGATCGTGCCCTTTTTCTCCGCGTTGAACGCGGTGGCATCGTCTTTGAAATATTGAATCAAAGTTCCCGGCTCTGGGCCTTCATACAGGACCTTGGCCTTGCCTTCATACAATTTGGAGCGGCGGGACATGCGTGTAATTCCCTTCTGGCTGCGAATGGTGCCCGGGGGCGGAATCGAACCACCGACACGCGGATTTTCAATCCGCTGCTCTACCCCTGAGCTACCCGGGCATTCGCTGCGGCGGCGGGATGGCAAAACGCTGTCCCGGCGAGCAAATGAGCGGGCGCTATGGCGAAGCCTGCTCCGCTTGGCAAGAGGGAAAAGCGGTGTTTCTTGCGCTTTGTGCTTATTCTTGCCTGTCCCAGTCGCGCGAGGCGATGGTTTCGGGGTCCACCGGCTCGCCCGGAACCGCATATCCATCGCCAAACCATT
>JABSPI010000009.1 GCA_013214365.1 Erythrobacter sp. | reverse complement strand
CGCTGCGCCGGTCTGTTCCACGCCCCATAATGCGGTCCAGCCATTCATCCCCAGCGGGCCGAACCAGGCGCGTTGATCGGCCACGCTCTGGTCGAGCACCACCGCGCCCGCCATGGCCGCATCGATCTGGCTGATATCGCCCCACACGCCGAAAGCGCGCACCAGATCGCCCGGTGCAAATCCACCCGCGCGCGATCCGATCACCTCGCCCAGCACCAATCCGGTCATCGGCGCGCCCAGCGGCAAGGGCGGTTGATAGCCATCCTCGCGCGCGGTCAGCCACAGCCGCGTGCCCGCATCCATCGATATCATCGTGTTGCGGATGCGGATTTCCCCGTCGGCCAGTTCGGGCAGATCGGCCTCGACCAGAGCCAGCGCGCCGGCGAAATCGGTGCCGTGCGGGCGGCGTTCAATGCGCCAGAACCGGTTGTGCATGTGCGCCTCTTTTGCCCGTTGCGAAACCTGTGATGCGCGCCGCAAAGGCCCGCGTGATGGGATGGGCAGTGTCTGTGGCGGTGGCCGCCGGGGCAAGCCGCGCTTTTGCTAGGTCGCTATCACTTTGGCGCGGTGCGCGCGGCGCGGGGCAATCCTAATGTGGCCCTTGCATCAAAGGAGGGATATGGATGGCACTCATCACCGTTATTGGGGCATCGGGGCGGCAGGGTATGGCGCAAGTGCGTCAGGCCTTGAAAGCGGGCTATGATGTGCGCGCGATCTCGCGCCAGGCCGATCCGTTTGCAGGCGCGCGGATCGATGGAATTGAGCGCGTCGAAGTGCGCGCGATGGACCTGTATGATCCCGCCACTTTTGCTGCCGCGATCGAGGGGTCGGATTACCTGTTTTACACCCATCCCTTGCAGGCCCGCGCCGACCGCGCAGTGTTGATCGGCGATCTGGGCCGGGCCGCGGCGCAATGCGGGATCAAACGGCTGGTGTGGAACACGTCGAGCTGGATTCCCGATCGCCCCGGCGAGGCCTTCACCTATGCCGGCAACACCGAAGGGATCAACGCGCTGTGGCGGTCGGGATGTCCGGGAACCGTGTTTGGCAGCGTGTTGTTCATGGACAATCTGCTGACCAATTGGGCGCGCCCGTTCATCGTTAATGAGGGGCGCTATGTCTATCCTCACAATCCCACGCTCGAGGCCAATTGGATCAGCCTTGATGATGTTGCGCGCTTCATGCTGGCCAGCCTTGAGCGGCCCGATATGGAAGGCGCGTGGCTCAATATTGGCGGGCCCGAACGGCTGGTGGGCAAACAGGTGACCCGGTATCTGGCCGATGCGCTGGACCGCCCGATCACCTATGACCCGTGCAGTCCGGCCGAATTTGGGCGCTATCTGGTGGAGGCCGCGGGCGATGCCATGCCGGCCGAAATGCGCGATGAATTCGCCGAGGGGATCGCGGCCTTTTACGAATACAACAACACCGCCCCAACCCGCCCGTTCGAGGTCGATATGGACCATGTCTACGAACGTTTCCCCGAGCTTGAGGGCAAGTTGGAGACGATGGGCGAATGGACCAAGCGCCAGGATTGGGGGGAGAGCAATTTCCGCCCCGCTTTCGGATAGGAGCCACGTGCAATGAGCGGCCTCAATACCGATCCGGCCCCCGACGATCTCAGACAGCAAAACATCGCGATCGCCACCCGCTTTTACGAAGCCTTGGCCGAGGGTGATTTTGATGCACTGGCCGGATTGCATGCCGAAGATGTGGTGTTCAACCTGGTCGGCAGCACGCCGGTTTCAGGACGGTGGGAGGGCAAGGCGCAATGTTTTGGCCCGCTGGTCGCGGATGCGGTGGTGGGCAAGCTGGTCCCGGAAACGATCCGTTTTTCGCGCAAATGGCGGATCATGTGCGCCGATCATCGCCGGGTGGTGGGGATCATGTATGGCGGGGGGATGGGCCGCAATGGCCACGAATATCTCCAGACCTATTGTCAGATCATGACCATAGAGGCGGGGCTGATTAGCGAATTGCACGAATTTTTCGACACCGCTCTGGTGGAATTGGTGCTCAACGACAATCCCACCGCCAATGGTCCAAGCCCGGTCGCGCAACCGTTTCGGTTTCCGGAGGAATGAATGACCCGCAGAGTTGAAGGCAAGGTCGCAATTGTCACCGGCGGCGCCTCGCGTCCCGGATTGGGTTTTGCGATTGCTGAACGGCTCGCCGAAGAAGGGGCGATTGTCCTGCTCAGCGATATCGATGCCGACGGGGCCGAGCAAAGCGCGCAATTGATCTGCGCGCGCAATCTCTCGGCCCAGGCGGTGGCGCATGATGTCGCCTCGCAAGAGGATTGGAGCCGCATTATCGACGATGTGCTCGCGACCTATGGGCGGCTCGATATTGTGGTCAACAATGCTGGTATTCTCGATATTGCCGCGATCGGTGATGACCATGCGCTGGACGGTTTGCGGCGCCAATTGGACGTCAATGTGGTGGGCTGTTTCATGGGCACCCAGCTGGGGGTGCGCGCCATGCGGGCGGCCGGCAATGGCGGGGCGATCATCAATATCTCATCGGTGGCGGGCAAGGTCGGATTTCGCGCCAGCGCGACCTATTCGGCGACCAAAGGGGCGGTGAAGCTGATGACCAAATCGGTGGCGCTGGAATGCGCCGATCAAGGGATCCGGGTCAACAGCGTCCATCCCGGCATCATTCAGACCAATATGGCCGCGCAAGGATTGGAGGACAATTCCGCCAATGCCGAAGCGATCCTTGCCTCGATCCCGGCCGGGCGGCTGGGCGATCCGCGCGANATCGCCAATTGCGTGCTGTTCCTTGCCTCGGACGAGGCGGCCTATGTCAATGGCGCGGAATTGGTGGTGGATGGCGGCTACACCGCGCAATAGAGCGCTGGGTCTTGAAATTTTTGGCCTGTTCGCGCTGTTCGGGGCGCGGGTTTAGGGGGCGGGGTTGGGCGCGGAAAAAATCGCGCACACGTCCGCATCATCGGCATTGGCCAGCTTTTCGGCCCATTGGTGAAACACCTGCCCGCCGCGTTCATTGCGGCCGAACAACACCTCTTTAAGCAGGCCCGATTGCAAGGCTTCGTGTTGGCGTTTGCCGGTGGCGTAATCCTCATCGCGCACGACAATTTCGAGAAAGTCGAATTGTTCATGCGCGGATTGGACATCGGCCTTGGTCTGGGGCTGGTTTTCCATCACGTAATATTGGGTCGTATAGCTTTCGCCGACGCTTTCGCCCGGGAACAATTGCGAGATCATCGCGCCGCGCTGGCCGCCGCCGTAAAAGCTGGCGATCGAGATGTGCGGAAAGATCGTCCACACCCCTTGGGTCAAAGCATCGCCGGGCAGATCGGCATCGCTCATCGCGCTCAGGTCGAGCATTTCATCGCTGCCGGTTTTCTGGGCGAATTTGGACGGGCTCGACAGCCTTTGATGCGGGCCCCAGAAAAAATAGTTCGCGCGGTTGAAGAAATCGGCTCCGAATGTGTCCTTGTGCAGCACTGGCAGGTGGTAGAAATCGAGATAGCCGTCATAGGCGGTTTTCCAATTGGGACCGGCCAGAGTGCGCTGGCTGAACAAGGTCCAATCGGCAAAGCCAAAAGCCTCGAGCAAGGCGTCATAGCCGCACAGATAATCGCGGATCGACAATTGCGAATTGAGGTCGAGCGTGGCCCAGATCAGCCCGGCGCTTTCATACACCGGAAAGCGTTTGAGGCACAAAGTCGCCTTATCGATGGCGCCGAAATCCTTGGCTGAGGCGATCCCGACCAGATCGCCGTCATTTTTGAAGGTCCAGCCGTGATAGGAGCACATGAAACGCGCCGCATTGCCGGTGGTCCCGGCCTCGACCACCGGATTGCCGCGATGCGAACACATGTTCAAAAATGCCCCGACGCTGCCATCGCGCTGGCGGGTCAATAAAAGCGGCACGCCGCAAATATCCATCGCTTTGTAATCGCCGGGCTGGGGCAGTTCGCATGACGGCGCCACCATCAGCGGCAGGCGGCGGAAAATATTGCGCTTCTCGCGCTCGAACAGGTCGGGATCGGTGTAGCTGCGAGCGGGAATACGCACGATATCCTCGGCATATTCCATTGTATCGGCCGCGCCATGTGCGATCAGACTGCGGGTCATCGACACCAATTGTTCGCGGGACATTATTGCGTCTCCATCATCCCAGATTGCCCAACCATGCGCAGCGCAGGGCAGGGCGGCAATGGGCTATTTTGTTAAGCGGTGCCGCATCTTTGCTAAGCGGTGCCGTATCAGCCTCCTGCCTCAAGCGAGGCCGGCTGTGATGAACAAAGGGCGGACCTTGCGGCCCGCCCCCTGTGGGGCCATCGCCCCGTTGACGCCTTACGTTCCAGCCTCGCCTCAGAAGCTGAACGAGGCCTCGACATAGACCTGGCGGCCGCGGTTCTGGGTGACGACCTGATCATCGCCCACGCCCGGCTCAAGGAATGGCCGCCCGCCCGAGGTGTTGATCCACAGCTCATTGGTCAGGTTGACCCCGATCAGCGACACTTTCCAACCCCCGTCAGCGCTCCCGATCGACACCGTCCCGTCAAGCGAGACATAAGAGCCCTGACGCAAATCATTGAGCGTGTCTTCATTGGTGAAATAGCTGTCGGAGAACAGGGCATTACCGCTCACCCCCAATTCGAGCGAATTGCCCACTGGCGTGAACCAGTCAAACGCGACATTGCCCGACCATTTGGGCGCCCGCGCCGAGGCCCGCCCATCCAGATCAGCACCGATCCCGGTCAGGAATGTGTCGGTGAAAGAGGCATCGAGATAGGACAGATTGGCCGAGATATCGAGCCCATCGACCGGCGGACGCCAGCCAAATTCCATATCCAGACCCTTGGAGGTCACTTCGCCAGCATTGAGGGTTTGGAACTGGATATTGACCGCGTCGAAATTCTGCACCTGCAGATCGTCAAAGACATAATAATAAGCGGTCGCATTGAGCGTGATCGTGCGGTCATTGAATTGCGATTTGACCCCGATTTCGCCGCCCGTCGCGGTTTCTGAATCGTAGATCAGCGCGCTGAAATCATTCGCCGCTGCGGCCGCGCTGAGCGAGGCAGAAGGCAGCGCCGAATTGTCGATCCCGCCCGATTTGAACCCGGTTTTGAACGAGGCGAAGATATTCACATCGTCGCTGGCCTGGTATTTGAGCGTGAGTTCGGGCGAGAAATTGTCATCGCTGAAATCGATATCGCCCGAATTGAAGCCTGGCGGCACAAAGCCGGGACCCTGCAGGAAAGTGTGCAGATAGGGCACAGTGATGACCTGGGTCTTGCTTTCATCGGTGTAGCGGATCCCGCCCGACAATTCGAGCTGGTCGGTGAGATCGATGATCACGCTGCCGAACACCGAAATGGCTTCGGTGTTGGTGACGTGGCGTTTGTCCCAGTCAAAGGTGAAGCCGGTCACCGGATCGGGCCCGAGGAAGGAGATGTTGACCGCCTGCTGCGCGGTGTCGAAGACAAATTTGCGGTCTTCGTAAAACAGGCCGAGCATGAAGTTGAACGCCCCGTCAAGATCGCTGGTGAGGCGCAATTCCTGCGTGAATTGCTCGAGCGTGTTGAGCGGATCGGAACAGCCCGCCCCGCCCGGCACGCCTGGCCCCAGAATGCCGACATAGGAATAGCAATCGTAATCGACCGCATCGAGATTGAGATAGCCGGTGGTCGAGGTCAGCGTCATCGAATCGGTGACATCAAAATTGAGCAAGAGCCGCCCGAACCAGATCTCGGTCTGGGCAAAGGGCACGCCATTGCGCCCGGCGGCCTCGGACGGGGTGGGCACGCCCGGTGCCAAAGCCGCGGCCGAATCGGGCAGAAAATAGAGCCCATCGGAATCATTGCAGTCATTGCCCGCCGGAATCTGCAGCCCTCCGCCCAGCAAGAAGACATTGTCAGCCACCCCGTTGGGGCCGCAATTGATGTCCGAATGCTGGATCGCGCCATCGCCCTTGTTTTCGACATATTGCACTTTGAGATTGGCATCGAAGGCGGACCCCGCGTCCCAATCCAGCGTGGTGCGCACCACCAGATTGGATTGGCCGCGGAACCGGCCATTGGCCGCCGGCGTGCCCGGTTGCAATTCGACATAGCGGTCAATGTCATTCCATTGCGCCGCCACACGAACCCCCAAACTGTCGGTCAACGGGCCCGAAATATAGCCGCCAATCGTGTAACCCTGCTCTTCAAATTCGTAAGATCCCCGGACATTGCCTTGCCAGGTGGAGGTCGGATCGGCCGAGCGGATCGCAAACACCCCGGCCGAGGCCGATTTGCCGAAGAACAAGGATTGCGGCCCCTTGAGCACGTCGATCTGCTGGGTGTCGAAAAAGCCGGCTTGAACCAGCCGCATGGTCGAGACTTGCACCCCGTCGAAATCGAATGCGACCGCGCTGTCAAAAGCGGCGGAAATATTGGACGACCCCACGCCGCGCAGGCTCAATTGCCCGCCCGAACCCGATCCGCCAACCTGCACATTCAAGGTCGGCACCCGGCTGGTCACATCAGCGACCTGATCCACCCCATACCGCTCCAGCGTTTCGCCGCCAATCGCGGTGACAGTGACCGGGACTTCCTGCAGGCTTTCATCCTGTCGCCGGGCCTGCACGATGATCACATTGTCTGATTGGACCGCCTCGGCCGCGCCATCCTGCGCGTGCGCGGCGTGCGGTGCCATCGCAAAAGCGGCCAATGCCGCCCCGCTCAACAAACTGCCGCGTATGGCAATTGGGGACCCAAATGGTGCGGTGATCCGCGTGCGATCGGTCGTCATCATGCTCTCTCCCACTGGGCGTGGTCGACGTGGCCACGCTCTCTTTGTGAAACCGCGCCGCTTGTTTAACGCGGCCTTAGGCATCATGGACGACTGTATGGGTGCCGGTTTAAGGGTCATCTAGCAAAACCGCTAGGCTATGTCGGAAAGTGCGACTTTTGCGCCACATTATTACAAAAACCCCGAATTCCGTAACGTAATTTTGCGTAAGTCGAGGGCCATTCGGAGTCGCCAAGACTTCGAATCTGCGCGGCGCGAAGCCGGCTTTTACAACGCCGCTTCCATCTCCGCCCGGCGCGGGTCATTGGGCCATACCCAATCCTCCCCGATCACCGGTTCAACCCGCAAATCATCGGGCACATTGTCGCCCCCGATCATCGCATCGAGCCTTTGATGGAATGCGTAAATGCGCGCCTCTTGATAGGATAAGGGCACGCTGGTGAAGGCGGCGCTCTGCATTGAATGCTGGATCGCTTCGCCAAATTGGGTGTCTTCCAAAATAATATCGCTCATCCGCCGCCCGCCCGGCGCATCGGGATCGGGCACAGTCCACAGATCGGGCGCATCGCCATCGCCCCAATCGAGCGCCATCGTCACCAATTCGAGCCGAGTCGTGGTCAGCGATGTCGGCCAGAACAGGATCGGGGGGACAAAATAATTCGACAGCGGCGAGACCCAATTGGGAAACAGCGTGTAGCTTTGGGTGCAGGTCCGGCCCAGCTCGCCCACGCTCTCGATCGCTTGCCAATGCGGCGGGCTGTCGAGCGCACGGACGTGTTCGCGGTTGGTGTCGCGCGGGGGCGGGGCGAGCATGCGGGCATGGCCATTGGGATAGATCGTGTTCAGATTGCGCCGCGAATCGACCAGCGGCGCAACCGTATCGGGGTGGATGAAGGGGACATGGTAGACCTCCATATTGGCCTCCATCGCCACCTTCCAATTGCAATTGAGATCGAACGAATGGCGCGCCGCCAGCTTAACCCGGTCGAGCGCAAATTCATCCCATTCGTCCAATAATGGCCCCATCCATTCGCGCAGGGTCATCGCCTCGGGGTCGAAATTGACAAAGATGATATTGCCCAACATCTCGCACCGCACCGGGATCAGGCCGCGACATGACAGGTCGAAATCGGGCGCAAAATCCTGTCGCTCGGACACGCCGGTCAATGTGCCATCGGTTTTGTAGGTCCAATTGTGATAGCCGCACATCAAGCGTGCCGAGCGGCCTTTATCCTGCGTCACCACCGGGGCGCCGCGATGGCGGCAGGTGTTGTAAAAGGCGCGGACCTCGCCATCCATGCCGTGCACGATCACAATCGGATCGCCGGCATTGTGCCACCTCATATAGCAACCCGGCTCGGGGATTTCGTCCATATGGCCGGCAAACAGCCAGCTTTGGCGAAACACATATTGCGTCTCGAGCGCGTAATATTGGGCGCTGGTATAGCGTGCGGCGGGCATGTCGGGCAGGCGCGGGAATTGACGCGGCGGAGAGCTGCGCTGGCCTTCCCATTCCATCATCGCCTTGAGGCGCTGAATTTCCTCTGCCTCGATCATCCCTTCTCCTGCGCCCGTCCTGCGCCTCCCTGGGCCTGCTCTGCGCCTGCCCTGCGCTCGCCCTGGGCCTGCCCTGCGCCTGCCCTGGGCCCGCATTGTGGCGGGGCGTGTGACGGGCGTTTGATGCCCGCTGGTTTATGGCCGCTTAGCTTATGACTTTGCCGCGAAAGCGCACCTGACATTTTTCCTAGAGTTTTTGCGGGCGATCCAAGCGGGCTGCGCGGGCTGCGTCTGCTATTTTGCCCCTTCGTGCCCGCAACCTCATCACTTTCGCGCGCCTTTTGTGTCGAAACCCTATCGGTTTCGCGTCCCCTTCATGTCGAAACCTCATCGGTTTCGCGTCCCCTTCATGTCGAAACCTCATCGGTTTCGACAGTGGCACACTCGGTTGCCCGATCTAGGTTGATCTCGACACAAGCCTTTTGGGAGACAGCTATGAATGCCGCAGCAACAGGACGGGTGGAAGGGCGCGTGGCGCTGGTCACGGGCGGGGCGATGGGTCTGGGCAAGGCCGATTGTGAACGCCTCGCCGCCGAGGGGGCCAAGGTGATCGTCACCGACCGCGAGGTCGAATTGGCGCACCAGGTTGCCGACGAGATTGGCGGCGATGCGATGGCGCTTGACGTCACCAGCGAACGCCAATGGCAAGACGTCATGCAAGCGGTTGGCGAACGCCATGGCGGGCTCGACATTCTGGTCAACAATGCCGGCAATGTCATTTTCGAATCGATCGAGGACTGCTCGCTCGACCATTTCAAATTGCATCTCGACATCCATGTTGTGGGCACATTTCTGGGCTGCAAATACGCGCTGCCGCTGCTCAAACACCGCCATAAAACCAATGGCGGCGGGGGATCCTCGATCGTCAATATGGCCTCGACCGCGGCGCTGATGGGATATGGCAATATCCCCGCCTACACCGCCGCCAAAGGCGCGATCAGCTCGATGACCCGCTCGGTCGCAATCCATTGTCAGGACGAGGCCTATGGCATTCGCTGCAATGCGCTGGCGCCCGGCGGGATTGAAACCCCGATGGTGATGGGCGTGTCGGGGCGTGCGGGCGAACAGCCCATGGAGATCCCCGCCGGGCCGCTGGCCGCCGACATGCTGGGCGATCCGCGCGATGTGGCGGGCTGTGTGGTGTTTCTGGCATCGGATGATGCGCGCTTTCTCAACGGTTTGACGATCCCGGTGGACAATGGCCTCGACGCGCGCCCCCACCACTGAACCCGGCGCCCCGCTCGAACACGCGCGCGATCACCCCGCCGGCTGGTATCGCTGGTATGTGCTCGGCCTGTTGACTTTGGTCAGCCTGTTCAGCGTCGCCGACCGGTTGGTCTTTTCGATCCTGACCCAGGATATCAAAGCCGAATTTGACCTGAGCGATGCCGAAGTGGGGCTGATCGGCGGGCTTGCCTTCAGCATTATCTACGTCATTGCCGGCTTCCCCGCCGCGCGGTTGGCCGATCGGTCGGTGCGCAAGAATATTATCGGGGCGGCGATTTCATTCTGGAGCGTGATGACCGCGATTTGCGGCCTTGCAACCGGGTTCTGGACGCTGTTTCTGGCCCGCGTCGGCGTGGGGGTGGGTGAGGGATGTTCGGGCCCCGCTTCGCAATCGCTGGTGGCCGATTTCTTCCGTCCGGCCGAATTGGCCCGGGCGATGGGGATATTGACCATGGGCGCGACGATGGGAACCGCGTTCGGATTGATGGCGGGCGGGCTTTTGTCTGAGGCATTTGGTTGGCGCATGGCGTTTGTGTTGATGGGTTTGCCCGGGATTGCGATCGGGGCGATTGTGGTGCTGAGCGTGCGCGAACCGCGGCGCGGCCGCTATGCCCCGAAAGGTGCGCGCGTGGCGCAATTGCCACTTGCGCAAACGCTTTCCACATTGCTCGCCAACCGGGTCTATCTCGGCTTTGCTGCTGGTTTCGCGGTGCAGATCATGATCGGATATGCCATGGCGTTCTGGGTCGCGCCTGCGGCGATCCGGCAATTTGGCGTGTCGACCGGCGATGTCGCTTTGCTGCTGGGTATTGCCTATCTCGCGGGTGGTTTGCCCGGACCGGTTTTGGGCGGTTTTGTGACCGAGCGCCTGACCCGCCGCGATGAGCGTTGGCGGGCATGGTTTCCCGGCCTTGTCAGCCTTGTGTGCATCGCGCCGCTATGGTGGGCTTTCCAGATGCGCGATTTCGCCACCTTTCTGGCGCTGTTTGCATGCGCATATGGCCTGTTTGTGGCGAGCCAAGCGGGGATTTTGTCGGGCATCCAGAACGCGGTTGAGCCCTCTCAGCGCGGCTTTGCGGTCGCGATTGCGCTGTGTTTCAACAATATTCTGGGTCAGGCTGTCGGGCTCTATCTGATTGGCTGGATCAGCGATGGGCTCGCGCCCGAATATGGCGTGGAATCATTGGGCATGGCGGTTGTGGGGGTGTGCGCTGTGGCTGGTGTCGCGGCGCTCGCTCTGTTTGGGTGGACCGCGGCGCAAATGGCACCTTCGGGCTATCTGGCCAAGATCAAGGCCGATCAAAATCCGGGGTGAAGCGACAAGGCCGCGCCATCGACCAGCAATTCCGCCCCGCTCATAAACGGGCATTCATCGCTCGCTAAAAAGGCGATTGCGGCGGCGGTTTCGGCCGGATCGCCCAAGCGGTTCATCGGCGATGTCGCCGCAACCGCCGCTTTGAGCCCGGGGGTTTGCTCTTCGGCGGCGTTGAGAATGCCGGTTTCGGTCGCGCCCGGGATCACCGTGTTGCAGCGGATATTATAGCCTTTCTGGGCGCAATGTGTGGCGATCGATTTGGACAGAACCCGGACCGCGCCCTTGCTCGAACAATAGGCCGGATCGCCCGGCAAAGCGGCCATGGCCGAGGTCGAGGCAATGTTGACAAGCGCCCCCGATGGCCCGCCCGGATTGGCTTTCATCGCGGCAATTGCGGCGCGGCATCCGGCCATCGTGCCCTTGATATTGATATCGTAAATCCGGTCCCAGATTTCATCGCTGACCTCTTCGATCGAGGCCTGGCCGACAATCCCGGCATTGTTGACGAGAATATCCAGCCGCCCGAACGCCGCGACCGCCTGATCGACAATTTTGGGCCATTTTTGCGTGTCGGCCACATTGTGCAGCGCAAACCGCGCGCCCAAACCTTCGCACACGTTTTCACCAGCGGGATTGATATCGCTGCCCAGCACGCTGGCGCCGTCTTCGACCAAGCGTTTGACGCAGGCCGCGCCAATTCCGCTGGCGCAGCCGGTGACGATTGCCGCTTTGCCGCTGAGGTCGGGCATTATTCGCCCTGTTGCCAGATCGCGGCGCAGTCGCGCTGGTTATGGGTGTCGACAAACCGCGCCAGATTGTCCGTCCCCTCGGGCAATTTCCACCCAATGGTGAAGCCGAAATGGGCAAAGGCGAACATGATCAGATCGGCAAAGGTAAACCGGCCGAGCGCGAGGTGATCGCGGCCCCCCAGAACCTCGTCGAAATAGCGCCATTTGGCGTCTGCCATCGCGCTCAATTCAGCGCCCGCCTCCGGGCTCACAACGCGCATGCGCGGCTCGAACATGGGGCGCCCGGCCCCGGCGCGAAATCCCATCGTCATCGGCACCACAACCTCTTGATCGAACAGCCGCACCCATTTGCGGATCTCGGCGCGTTCATTGGCGGTTTCACCGAACAGATTGGGGGCAGGGTGGTGCTCTTCGATATATTCGCAAATCGGCCAGCTTTCGGTGAGACACGTGCCATCCTCCAATTCGAGCAGCGGGATCGTGCCGAGCGGATTTTTGGCCATGTAATCGGCGTTCTGGCGATTTTCGCCGGTGATGATGTCGTAATGGATGCGCTCGAAATCGCGGCCTTCCTCAAGGCCCTTTTCGACCATGAACATGCGCACCAGACGCGGATTGGGGCCGAGGCTCGAATGCAGTTTTATCATGGTCTTGCTCCGATTGTGTCGTGTGATCTGCCGGTGTGATGGAAAGGGTGTGATGGAAAGGGTATGTCTATCTCCGCTTGGCGCAAGCGGGGCCTCACAAATGCGCTAGGGATATACAGGCTTTGGTGGGGTGCGGTTCACCGCTGGCAGATTGCCCCTTGCGCGCGGGCCGTGTCCCGCGCACATGATGGGGATGCATATGGACAAAGAAACAGGCAAGAGCAGTAGGGATGAGGCGCAATCGCACGCGCCTACACCCCAAACCGCACCCGAAACCCCGCCCCAAACCATGTCTGACACCGCACCTGATCTGGGGCCCGTCCTGGCGCCCGTTCTGGGGCCAGACCCCATTGGCGCAAGCGCGTCCGGCTATGACGATGCGCTGGTGTTCAGCGAGGTCGACGGGGACAATGATGGGGGCGATGGGGCCGATGCGCTGCGCAAATTGCACCCCAATTACAAATTGCTGATGCGGTTTGCCGCGCTGTTTGCCGCCTTTGTGATCGTGATCGCCGCGCTGGTGGCGGAAGCTGCGCTGAGCGACAATACGCAGCTGCCCTTCGGCCTGGTGTTTGGCCCAGCCTTCCTGCTGGCCGCTTTTGTGGCGATCCGGGTGCCGTTGTCGCGGTACAATGCCCGCGGCTATCAAATCAGCCGCGACCGCTTGCGGGTGGTGCGCGGGGTGATGTTCCGCTCCGACACGATTGTCCCGTTTGGCCGGGTGCAACATATCGACGTGGACCAAGGGCCAGTTGAGCGCGCGCTTGGGATCGCCACGCTCGAGGCCAATTGGATCAGCCTTGATGATGTTGCGCGCTTCATGCTGGCCAGCCTTGAGCGGCCCGATATG
>JABSPI010000089.1 GCA_013214365.1 Erythrobacter sp. | reverse complement strand
TCAGCCGTGTGGGCATTTCAGCGAGCACGCGGAAACCGAAATTCTCCAGCGCCGGCACCGCGTCGGACAAAGGCATTTCGCCGGTCGCGTGATAGATTTTGAGCCGCAAATGCCCGGCCGGATCGTGGTCGAGGTTATACAGCCGGCAGGTGCGCTTGGCGGGGGTGTCGCTGGCGGCAATGGCGCGCAATTCGAGGATGTCGCGGGCCGCTTCGCCCGCGCCATAGCGGGCGCGGTAACCGGCCGGAAAGGCGCCGGCATAGCGGGTGGCGATGGCGGCGGCCTGTTCGCTGCCTTGGGTGGCGGCGAGCTGGGTTTCGACCGCCTCGTCCCAGCCTTTGAGCAGGTCGATCAATTCCGCCTCTATCCCGGCGACATCGGGCATCGCATCGGTGGCGCGCGAATCGAGCAGGAATTGCAGCATAGCCAGCGTGCTGCCCTCCACCTCAAGGCTCCAGCTGAGCATGTCGACCCCGGCGGTCCGGGTCAGCAAATCCTGCACCTGCAGCCGCACCTGGGTCGAGAGATAGTCGCGCGGCAGCCACACAAAGGCAAACATATGGCGGCGCAGCGCCGAGCGGACCAAGACCACACGCGGGCGCGGGCGATCGACCAGGCTCATCATCGCGGTCGCCAAACCTTCGATATCGTCCGCGGCAAAAGCGGTCAGCAGGTCATGCGGCAGCGCGGTGAAGGCGTGGACCAAGGCCTTGCCGGCATGGCCCTTGGGATCAAAGCCGAGCGATGTGGTGATGTCGCTGAGGGTTTTGCGGATCACCGGAACCTCGCCGGGCGGGGTGGCGAGCGCGGCGCTGGTCCAGACCCCGGCATGGATCGAAAGCGCGACGACTTTGCCCTTGTGCTTGGCGGTGTCCCCCACCTGTTCGCGGATCGGCACGATAAACAGGTCGAGCGGCACCCGCCGGTGGACCCGCGCCAGCCGGTTGGTCTTGATGATCAGACAATCGCGCGCGCGTTCTTTTTTGCCGCGCCCCGGCGTCTGATCGAACCACGCAAAGGCGCGCTCGAACGAGGCTTCGGCAAGGATTTGCTTGGCGCTTTTGCGGCCCACGCCCAGCGCGTCGCTGGTCGTGCCATCGCGGTGACGCACCAAATGGCCCAATTGCGTCAGCATTCCATTATTGAGCCATTTGAGCAGCGCCGCGCCCTCGCTTTCGGGGTCCATCGCGGCGGCATCGCGGGCCATGGTCTCGCGCAATTTGGGCCAATCGCTGACCGCGGCGCGCACATCGTCCAAAGTGATCCGCAATTCGCTCAACAATTCGCGCCGCTGGCGGGCATCGATTTGCGGGGTCTCGATATAAATCAGCGATTCAAGCCCGGCCTTGTGGCCCTTCGCGCTTGGCGCGCTTTGCCCATTATCGGCCAGATCATTTTTCTCAGACAGCGCGACCAGCACCCCGTCCTTGTCGCGCTCCACACAGACNACCGGATGGATCAATTGTTCGATGCTGAGCCCTTGGGCGGTGATTGTGGCGGCGATCGAATCGACCAGAAACGGCATGTCGGTGTTGACGATCGCGATCCGCAAGCGGCGCCTGTCATACGTTTGGCCGCTGGTTTTGGCGCCGGTTTGCTGCGCAGCGTTATCGGCTTTGCGCGTGATGGCGGGTTCGAGCGTGATGGCGTGCCGGGCATGCGTGCGCTGCGCGGCGGCTTCGAGCAGGAATTGCGCCGCGTGGTCGAGCGCGTCGTCGACCAAAGGCGTGTCGCCGGGCAGGATGGCGCAGCTCAGATGGTGTTTGAGCTGGGCGTGCAGCTTGTGCGCCTTGGCCTTGGGAATCGCTGATCCTTTTTGGGCCGATCCCTTTTGGGCCGATTTGCCGTTTGCGCCTGAGGGCTTTGCGCTCATCGCCTGATTGCTCCTGCATCCTGCTTCCGGCTTGAATGGTGTAATTTTATTATGCCGGTGTGTTGTTTTGTGCCGCTTGATACAGGCTTTTGCCAGCGCGGCGCAAGTCAGATCAGCAGCGATTTCGCGCTTAGGCGCTAACCCTCTGACAGGCCTCCACAGTCAGTTCGAGCGAGCGTTGCCGATCAGCCGGATCATAGGTCGATCCGCACAGGATAATTTCATCGGCCGCGGTGCGCGCGGCAAACTTCTCGATCGCCTCGCGCACTTGGGCCGGCGTGCCAACCGCGCTGGCCTGGCCAACATGGTCGAGCATGGCGCGCGCGGGCGCGGGCAGGCGCGCCGCATAATCCTTGACCGGGGGTTGCAAACGTCCCGGCGTCCCGCTGCGCAGCGCGACAAAGGCCTGTTGCTGGCTTGAGGCCAGCTCGCGCGCCTGTTCCTCGGTTTCGGCGGCAAAGGCGTTCATTGCGACCATGACATGCGGGGCATCGAGCGCGGGCGAGGGTTGGAAATCGCGGCGATAGAGCGCGAGCGCTGCATCGAGGTGATCCGGCGCGAAATGCGCGGCAAACGCGTAAGGCAGGCCCAGCTTGGCCGCCAATTGCGCCCCGAACAGGCTTGATCCCAACATCCACAATTGCGGATTTGCGCCCCGCCCCGGCGTGGCGGTCACCGGCAGATCGATATCGCCGGTCAACAGCGCGCGCAATTCGACCACGTCTTGGGGGAAATATTGCGAGGCCTGCTGCAAATCCTTGCGCAGGGCGCGTTGCAATTCGGGCCCGGCGCCCGGCGCACGGCCCAGACCCAGATCAATCCGTCCGGGAAACAAAGCGTCAAGCGTGCCGAATTGTTCGGCGATCTGGAACGGGGTGTGATTGGGCAGCATGATCCCGCCCGACCCGATCCGGATCGAGGAGGTGGCATTGCCGATATGCGCAAGAACCACTGCGGTCGCGCCCCCGGCAATCCCCTCCATTGCGTGGTGTTCGGCCACCCAGAACCGTTTGCAGCCCAAGCTTTCGGCGGTTTGCGCGAGCGCGGTCGCCGCTGCCAGCGCCGCGCCCACCGTGCTGCCTTCGCTGACCGGGACGAGGTCGAGGACGGAAAACTGGGTCATATAAGGCTCGCGTTCATTGGGGTGTTTGGGCGGCTCGGGCTTTGGTGTCGGCGGCTATCTAGGGGGCGCTTTGGCCCGGGGCATCATCGGATAGGGGCCCGATTTGTGCAAGATAGTCCTGCGCGGTTTGGGCCGGCGCGCTGCCCGGGGCGAGTTCTTGCACGGCGGTCCAATGGCCGCGCGCCTCATCCTCATATCCGGAAAACAGCGCGATAATCCCCGCCTCGAGCGCAATCAGCGGATTGTCGGGGGCCAATTGGCCTGCGCGGTCAATCGCGGTGCGCGCGCCGTCTGTTCCCTCAAACCGCTCCAGCCGCCGCAGCAAGGTCGCTTTGAGCAGCCAGTTTTCGGCGATTTCGGGTTGCAGAAATGTGGCGTTCTCCAATTCCACCAGCCCCTCCTCAAGCGCGCCGCGCGCGACCAGAACGCGCGCCAATTCGCTCGATGCGATCGCCTCTAACGGGGCCGAGGCGGCGGTCGCGGCGTCGGTCTTGGCCGTGCGCAGCAGCGCCTCGCTCCTCTCCAGATCGCCAGCAGTCGAGGCCGCCAGCCCGGCCATAGTGCCAAAGCGCGCGCGCATGCGCGGCTCATCCGCGGGGGTCTCATCGCGCGCTGCACCAAAGGCGGTCAGCGCATCTTGCCACAATTGCAGCTCGACCGAGGCAAGGCCGAGGCAATGATTGGCCAGCACCCGGTCGGCGCCGGTCACGGCGTTGCGCTGAATTTGGGCAATGGTGTGGGCGCGGGCGGGATCCTGCGCCAATTGGTCGAGGCAATCGGACAGCCAGCGGCTCTCAGGGTTGCGCGGCGGGGCAAATGGGGCGGGTTCGCTGCTGTCCCGATCCGCGCGGTCGGGGCGCGGGGGACGGTTGCGCAATTCCTCGGGAATGCCGGGCATGCCCCCGGTTGCAGGATTGGGCCCCACCTGGGCGATCATCAGCCCGGCCGGCGCCATTGCAGAGATGAAAAGAGCGGTCAGGATCACGCTTGATACCTTTGATAATGGGTCGCCACCACGCGTTTGAGCAGAGCAATATCGCTGTCGCGTGAGAGGCGGTGGTCGCCATCCTTTATCAAGCTCACCTGTACCGCATCCGAACGCAGCGCGCGCGCATGTTGGAGGCTGATATCCCACGGCACATCGGCGTCGCATTGGCCGTGGAGCAGGTCGACCCGGCAGGTGATCGCAATCCCCTGATCGAGCCGCAAATGCTGCTGCGCGTCGGCGAAAAAGCCGGGATGGGTGGGGGTTGGGTCGGGGCCGTAGGGGTTGTCTTCATACATCACCTCGCCCGCGGCCAGAGCGGCGCGCTGCGCCTCGCTATAGCCCCAAGAGGTGAAATCGGGCGCTGCGGCGATGCCGATCATCGCGGCCAACTCCGCCCCACCAGCATCCCCATTTGCGAGAGCTTCGCCCACCAAAATCATCAGCCAGCCCCCCATTGATGAGCCCACCAAGAGGATCTCGCGCGGCGCACCCTCAGCCTGGCGCGCCGCGATCAGCGCCAGCACTTCATCGCGCCAGCGCGACAATGTGCCATCGGCAAACGCCCCATCGCTGCGCCCGCATCCCGAATAGTCGAGCAGCAGGCAGGGGCGGCCATGGGCCTGCGCCTCGGCCATGATCGCGCGCGCCTTGCCGCCATCCATGTCCGACATATAGCCGGGCAAAAACACCAGCAGCGGGCCCGCGCCCTCCGCGCCCCCGTCTCCATGCGCGCCGGGATGATAGCGAAAGGCGATCCTCTCGCCCCCGGGCATGGTGTGAAATTGCACCGGCGGCGGGGCCATCTCGGGCCCCTTGGAGGCGGTGGAAAGGGCGTCAGGATTGGCGGTTTTGGACATGGATAGGGCGCTGCATTTGTGTGGTGGCGGGGGCATGATCGCGCCCCCGCACATTGGAATTGGGCGGGGTGTGCTTGTGCCTTTTGATTGCGGGGGATTGCAAGTCTTGTCACATTACCGCCATCACCGCCGATTAGGCGTTGCACCGCGATCACCGCCAATTGCGCGATAATAAAAGGCTTGCCGATGACCAAACCCGATGGGATGTCCCAACCCGAAACCCAATCCGAAAAACCGGCCAACACTGCTCCCGCGCAGGTGACGCGGCGCGGCATTTTCGCGCTGGCCGGTGCGGGCGCGGCGATTGCGGCGACGCCGGCCGGGGCGCGCGGATTTGGCACCGGTTTCACCCATTCGGTCGCCAGCGGCGAACCCCAAGCTGACAGCGTCTTGCTCTGGACCCGCTATGTCGCCGATGGCGAGACCGCGCTGACATGGCAGGTGAGCGCCAGCGAAGGGTTTGAAGCCCCGCTCGCCCAAGGGCAGGTGAGCGCGGCACCGGGGCGCGATTTCTGCGCCAAGGCGAGCGTCACCGGTCTGGCGCCCGACAGCTGGTATTTCTATCGCTTCCTTGCGCCGGGCGGGGCGGTTTCCCCGATCGGCCGGACCCGCACTTTACCGGCCGGGCCGACTTCCAAATTTCGCATGGCGGTGTTTTCATGTGCCAATTTCGGGTTTGGCTATTTCAACGCCTATGCCCATGCCGCCGAGGCAAATGATGTCGATCTCGCGGTCCATTTGGGCGATTATATTTACGAATATGGCGGCGACACCTATCCCTCGCGCGATCAACGCCATCCCGATCGCGGCGTTGCGCCGGGTGATGA
>JABSPI010000088.1 GCA_013214365.1 Erythrobacter sp. | reverse complement strand
TTTAGCAAAACTCCGCATTCCCAACACACGCCCCCGGCGGGCATGGATCGCGCAAAAAAAAGGCCCACATCACCGCAGTAATGTGGGCCATAAGGTCCGGAGAGTTACCCCTCCGCTCGGGTCGCCTCGTAAATCTCAATTCGTAATTGCTTCTAGGTGGGGGCGCGGGTTGGTTCTGTGATATCTGTCACATTGGGCTAAAAAATTTAACAAAAATTCCGATTGCACCCACTCACCCTCGGCGCGACAAGGGCAAAAAGAGGCGCAGGGCGTTAACCGGGCACGCACAAAAACACCAAGACAAAGGCGACACAATGGACCAGCCCAACGAGATCGTGGCCCAACTTGGCGAAGACAATCTGCTGCGGCAATTGTCCCCGCCCCAACTCGACAATCTGCTCCGCCATGCCGTGCGGCGCGACTATGCGGCGGGCGATACAATCATCACCCAAGGCGATGAGACAGGCGACTTTGCGCTGCTGTTATTGTCGGGCACGCTCAAGATCAGCCTGGTGAGCGCCAGCGGGCGCGAGATCATTCTCAATTATTGCGCCGCGGGCGAGCTGGTCGGAGAAATCGCTCTGCTCGACAGCGGTCCACGCACCGCCACGGTCACCGCGGTCGTGCCCAGCAGCGCGCTGCTATTGCCCACCCACACCTTTATCGAGGCGATCTCGACCAGCCCGGCAACGATTGCCGGGGTTATGCGCGAGCTGGCCAAACGGGTGCGGCAACAAAACCTCGTGATCGAAAGCGACCGCACCTTTTCGATGGGCCCGCGCCTTGCGCGCGCGCTGGTGCGGTTGATCGACGAGGAGAGCAGCGATGGCGGCTTGCTCTACAATCCCAGCCAGAGCGATCTGGGCGCATTTGCCGGATTGGCGCGCGAAAATGTCAACCGGCTCTTATCCGAATGGGAGGAACTAGGCGTGATCGCGCGCCGCGGGCGCACATTGGCGGTGCGCGATCCTGAATATCTCAAACTGCTCGCCGAATTTGGCGATGATGCCTGAGAGGCCACATTCAGAGCTCGGTCCCGCGGCGTTTGTTGGCAAAATATGACACCGGGAATAAAAATTGTTCGCGAATACTCAATCGCTTGCGCTCATCTTGACCAACCACAGCCGACTCGCCGTCCTTAAAGGTTCCAAACAAGCGATCGAAGAGAATGATCGAATTGCCATAATTGCAGCGCGTATCGGCAAAGCTGAGCGCGGTGTGATGAAGGCTGTGATGGCGAATGGTGGTGAACAAAAACCCGTACCAGGCCGGCGGGTCGGAGCGGATATTTGCATGCGCATAATAAGCCACAACGCCAAGCGAAACAAAGGCTGCAAACAGGGCATTGGTGTCAAAATCAAACAAGGCAATCACGCTCAAACTGATCAAGAACAATTCAATCGGATTGCCGATATGGGCCTTCATCGCATTGAGCTGTGTCACGTGGTGATGGGGCGCATGGGTCGACCACAATAGCTCGCTATTGTGCATCCAACGGTGCATCCAATATTGTCCGAACTCAAACACCATCATCGCCAGAACAACCTGAACCACAAAGGGCAAATCGCCGAGCCAGGGCGTGGCGATGCCCCATGCTTCTTTCAATTGGCTCAGCGGGCTATCAACCAGAATTTGAGTAAGCGAGCCGATAATGAAGATCCCGAAAGCAACATAGAATAAATCGGTGAACGCCTCGCGCCAATTGAGCCGCCAGCTCGCATGCCGCTCGCTTACAAATTCCATCGCTTGGATGAAAACAAGCGCGCCCAGAGCCGTAATCCCAAGCAGCGCCTCAGATTGAGCGAGCGATGTTGGAACAAAGGCAAAAATGGCCCAGACAACAGCCAAAGTCGCCGGGGGCAAATGGTTGAAAATGGTCTGTTTCAAGCCAGACACCACGCCATCCTCACCCGAAGCCGTCGCCCGTCTCGCCCGGTTCGAACCGCATCAGGCGGCTATCGGTGAGCGCGGCGGTGCGGTTGATCACCGCCTGTTGGTAATCGGGGTCTTTGACCATTTCAAAAAACGCCCCGGCATTGGGGTAGAATGCGATGAACCCGTCATGCCACATTTTGAGATCAGCGCCTGGTCCTGTGACCATGGTTTCAAACGCCCCGCGCCAGATGATCTTCATCCCCACCCGCCGCGCAATCGGCCCCGAAGTGGTGCCATATTCCTGATAGGCGCGCTTGCCGGTCCAACCATTGCCGTGATGCACGTGGCCTTCGGGATATTGCGCCACATCGCGGTAACACATCAGGTTGAGCATATGGATCGGCCGGTCGCGCGGCAAATCCTTGAACGCCTGAAAATTGGCGGGCGATGGATCGATATAGGTCTGCGCCATCATCACCCCTCCAATTTGTAATCGGCGAAGCGCGCGCGCAGGTCCTTTTTCGAGATTTTGCCGGTCGCGGTGTGCGGGATATCGTCAACAAATTCAACCGCATCGGGCAACCACCATTTGGCGATCAACGGCTTCAAATGCTCGATAATATCCTCGCCGGTGACCGCCGCCCCTTCGTTTTTGACCACGAACAGGACCGGGCGTTCATCCCATTTGGGGTGATACATCCCGACACAGGCCGCCTCGGCGACATCGGGATGGCCAACAGCGGCATTTTCCAGCTCGACCGAGCTGATCCATTCGCCGCCCGATTTGATCACATCCTTGGTCCGGTCGGTCAATTGCAACGTGCCATCAGGGTGCAGCACCCCAACATCGCCNGTGTCGAACCAGCCCGCATTATTGGNCGCATCGGCGTCGGCCTTGAAATAGCGCTGGATGATCCACGGCCCGCGAATTTGCAGCGCGCCCGAGGTTTTCCCGTCACGCGGCAATTCGGTGGCCATATCGTCGAGATCGACCGTGCGCAGCTCCACCCCGAAGATCGGGCGCCCTTGCATGGCGGTTTTGTCGACCTTTTCTTCAAAGCTGAGCTGGTCCCAATCCCAGGTCGGGCCGCCCACCGTGCCAATCGGCGAGGTTTCGGTCATGCCCCATGCGTGTTGCACACGGGTGCCGTTTTTCATCAAACGCTCGATCATAAATCGCGGACAGGCCGATCCGCCGATCGTGGCCGCTTTCAAGGGCGGCAAATCGATCCCTTCCTTGTCGCAATATTGGAAATGCGCCAGCCACACGGTCGGCACGCCCGCGCTGTCGGTGACGCCTTCCTTGATCATCATTTCGTGCAGGACCGCCGGATCATTGACCGCGGAAAACACAAATTTGATCCCCGCCATCGCCCCGGCATAGGGCAAGCCCCAGCTGGCCGCGTGGAACATCGGCACCACCGGCAACATCACCGATGCGCTGGAGAAATTGAACGCGGCCGGTTGCAATCCGGCCATTGCGTGCATCACGGTTGAACGGTGTTCGTATTGCACCCCTTTGGGATTGCCGGTCGTGCCCGATGTGTAACAGATCATGCATGGATCGTTTTCATCGCCGGCAAACCAGCTAAAATCGCCATCCTGCGCCCCGATCCAATCCTCGAAGCTGGGGTTCACATCGCCCGAATCGTAACAGATGTAATGTTCAACCGTGGGCCAGCGATCCTTCATCTTGTCGACGATCGGCTGGAACGCGGCATCATAGAGCAGCACGCGGTCCTCGGCATGAGTGACGATATATTCCAGCTGGTCCTCGAACAGGCGCGGATTGACCGTGTGCAGCACCCCGCCCATCCCTGCAACGCCGTACCAACTGACGAGGTGGCGCGAATGGTTCATCGCAAGGCTGGCGACCCGTTCGCCCGGCTTGATCCCCAAAGCGGTCAATGCCTGCGCCATTTTGAGCGCATCGCGGCGAATGCCGGCCCAATCGGTGCGGGTNTCGCTGCCATCGGCCCAGCGGGTGACGATCTCGCGATTGCCCGCCTCACGTGCGGCGTGGTCGATCACATGNGTGATCCGCATGCTCCAATTTTGCATCGCGCCCAGGGTTTGTGTGACCATGTCTGTAAAANTCTCCCAATCACTGCGCCGTTTTTGCGGCTGGTCTTGGGATAANCATGGCGTTGCAATTCGCGCTTTGCAATCGGGCAAATGCGCCAAGCGATAATCAGCGGCGGTTTGTGGCGGTTTGGGACTGGCGCGGCGTGTCGCCCGCGTCGATTTAGGCGACGCGTTTCAACTGCACCCGTCCGCGCAAAGGTTCGAGCGCGACATTTTCAATCCCCTCAATCTCGGCAAGGCGTTCGGCCAATTCCCCATCGAGCAGGAAATGCCGGCCAAGCCGGACATGGACCGCGCTGGTCTGGCCATAGCCGCCGCTATCGCTGTGGCCGTAAGCGGGGGCATCATCGAGCGCGTCTTGCGCATCTGCATCAAGGATCAGGCGCACCAGCACCTCCCCCTGAGGCAGGTCATCGCGCGGTGCATCATCGCGCGCCGGATCAGCAGGCGGCGCCCCGGTCACGGCAGCGGGATCAACGCCGGAATTGCCCCCGCTATTGGCCGCATTGAGCTCCAATATCAGATCGCCGAGCGCCTCGAGGCTGAAAATATCGGCCTTTAGGATCATCGCAGTGCGCCCTTTCACCTCGGACAATTTCTGCCCCCCGCGAATGGTGAGGCGCGGCGGTTCACCCGGACTGGGTGAATCCAGCTCAACATTGAGCAGCACGCATTCGCCATTAGCGGCCCATTCGGTGAATTGGGTGACCATGCTCTCTTCAAAACACGCGGCCGAAAACTGGCCCGAGGCATCGGAGAAATCGGCGCGGATAAATTCCGCCCCGCGCTTGGTGCGCCCTTTGCTCGCGCTTTCAACCATGGCGGCGATGACCGCGCGCCCGCGTCCGCCCGGCGGCGCGCCGGCATCCATCAAACTTTGATAGGTGCGCGCGCCCTGAGCCGAGGCGACCTCCCGATATTGCTGGACCGGGTGGGCGGAGAAATAGAACCCGAAATTCTCCCGCTCGGCCGCCATTTGTTCGGTCCGGCTCCACTCTTTGGCCGATTGCAGGCGCAAATCCTCTTGCGCGCCGTGATCCCCGCCAAACAGCGCCTCTTGCCCGCTCGATCGTTCGCGCATTGCAGCATCAGCCACCGCCAGCAACATATCGGCATTGGCAAACAAAGCGCCGCGATCCGGCTCCAATTCATCGAGCGCGCCGGCGCAAATCAACCCTTCGAGCTGGCGCCGGTTCATCGAACCTTGCGGCAGGCGTTCGAGAAAGTCCTTGAGGCTGGCAAAGCGGCCATTGGCGGCGCGTTCGGACACAATCGCATCCATTGCCTTTTCCCCGACATTTCGGATCCCGGCCAAGGCATAGCGCACCGCATAGCCGTAATCGGTCTGCTCAACGGTGAAGCGCGCTTGCGAGGCATTGACACAAGGCGGCAGCACCGCAACCCCCGCAGGGCCGGCCTGCTCATCCGGGTCATCCGTGCCGTCCGCGCCGGGTCCAGCGCGCTCCACCGGATAACGCCGGGCATCGTCGACAAAAATGCTCAACTTGTCCGATTGGTGCAGGTCAAAACACATCGATGCGGCGTAAAATTCTTCCGGATAATGCGCTTTGAGCCAGGCGGTTTGATAGGCCAGCAAAGCGTAAGCGGCGGCGTGCGATTTGTTGAAACCGTATCCGGCAAATTTGTCGATCAAATCGAACAATTCATTGGCTTGCTGCGCCTCGATCCCGGACACGGTTTTGCAGCCTTCGACGAACCGGCCGCGCTGTTTGTCCATTTCGGCCTGGACCTTTTTGCCCATCGCCCGGCGCAACAAATCCGCATCGCCCAGCGAATATCCGGCGAGGATTTGCGCGGCCTGCATCACCTGTTCCTGATAGACGAAAATGCCATAGGTCTCCGCCAGGATCCCCTCCAGCTTTTCGTGCGGATATTCGATCTCGACCTCGCCCGCTTTGCGTTGTCCAAACAGCGGGATATTGTCCATTGGCCCGGGACGATAGAGCGAGACGAGCGCGATAATATCGCCAAAATTGGTCGGTTTGACCGCTTTGAGCGTGCGCCGCATCCCTTCCGATTCCAGCTGGAACACGCCGACCGTATTACCCGCCTGCATCAGGTCATAAACCGCCCGGTCATCAAGCGGCAACGCGCCCAGATCGATCTCGATCTCGCGCAGAGCCAGCAAATCCACCGCCTTACGCAAAACAGACAGCGTTTTGAGCCCGAGAAAGTCGAACTTGACCAAACCCGAGCTTTCGACATTTTTCATGTCATATTGCGTCACCGGCATATCCGAGCGCGGATCGCGGTAGAGCGGGACCAGCTGCGCCAACGGGCGATCGCCGATCACCACACCGGCGGCATGGGTCGATGAATTGCGCGGCAAACCTTCAAGCTGCAAGGCCAGATCGACCAGCCTGCGCACCTCGTTGTCATTGTCATATTCGCGTTTGAAATCGGCCGCCCCGTTCAATGCACGCGGCAAGGTCCACGGATCGGTCGGGTGATTGGGCACCATTTTGCACAGACGGTCGACCTGACCATAGCTCATCTGCAAAATCCGCCCGCAATCGCGCAGCACAGCGCGCGCTTTCATCTTACCAAAGGTGATGATTTGCGCGACGTGATCGGCGCCATATTTATCCTGCACATAGCGGATCACCTCGCCGCGGCGGGTTTCGCAGAAATCGATGTCGAAATCGGGCATCGACACACGTTCTGGATTGAGGAACCGTTCAAACAGCAAGCCCAGCTCGATCGGGTCAAGATCGGTGATGGTCAATGCCCATGCGACAATCGAGCCCGCCCCGGACCCACGCCCCGGCCCCACCGGTATCCCCTGATCCTTGGCCCATTGGATGAAATCGGCCACGATCAGGAAATATCCCGGGAAGCCCATATTGACGATGATCCCGATTTCGTAATCGAGCCGCTCGAAATAGGTTTGCCGCGCCGCATCGCTGAGATTGTCATAAAGCGCCAAACGCGCCTCAAGCCCGGCTTTGGATTGTTCGGCCAACATTTTCGCCTCCCCCTCCAGATCGCCGGCGAGGCTGGGCAGGATCGGATCGCGGTAAGGCGGCGCATAGGCGCAACGCTGTGCGATCACCAATGTGTTGGCGACCGCCTCGGGCAGGTCGGCGAACAATTGCTCCATCATATTGGCGGTTTTGACGAAGGCCTCGTTATTGGTGCGCGGGCGGTCGTCATTTTCGACATAGGTCGAATTGGCGATGCACAACATCGCATCATGCGCCTTGTGCATATGGGGTTCGGCGAAATTGGCCGGATTGCTCGCCACCAATGGCAAAGCGCGGGTGTAAGCCAGATCGATCAGCGCCTCTTCAGCCGCGGCGCAAACCGGATCATCGTGGCGCGCAATTTCGATATAGAGCCGCCCGACAAACAACCGGTCGAGCGCGTCGAGCATTTTGGTCGCCGCCTCCCTCTGCCCCTCGGCCAATAGCCGCGTCAGCGCCCCCTCGCCCGCACCAGTGAGCGCAATCAGCCCATCGCTGTGCCCTTCGAGGTCGGCCATATCGACATGCGGGTCCAATTCCAGCGGACGGTCCAGATGCGCTTTGGACACCAGATGGCACAGATTGTCATAGCCGGTTTCATCCTGCGCATAGAGCGGCAGATAATCGACCAGCTTGCCCTGCGAACCGGGGCGCGCCACGCCCAATAATGTGCCGATGATCGGTTGCACCCCTTCGCCCTTGCAGGCGCCGGCAAACATCACCGCCCCATACAGGCCATTGCGGTCACATATCGCAATCGCGGGAAAGCCGCGCTCCTTAGCCAGCTTCGCCAGCGCTTTGGGGTCGGCCATGCTTTCGAGCATCGAATAGGACGACAAAACGCGCAAAGGGACAAAGGGAGCGTAGGGCATGAGGCCAACCTAAGAATTCGGGCCGGTTTTTAACAGCGCCGCGGCCCGCTAATTCTCCACAGGGCACACGCCCTGCCCACACCCTGCACTCACCCTGCCCATACACCCTGCCCACACTCTGCCCATACACCCGGCAAGCATCCCATAAGCCCGCACATGCGCGCCTTGAGCGGATCAGAGCAGTTTTTCGATATCTTTCGCAATCGTCTTGGGCGCATCTTGCGGGGCGTAGCGTTTGACCACATTGCCGTCGCGATCGATCAGGAATTTGGTGAAATTCCACTTGATCGATGTCGATCCCAACAATCCCTTCTTCTCTTGCCTCATCCAATCGAACAATGGTGATGCGTCGGGGCCATTGACGTCGATCTTGGCCATTAGCGGGAAGGTGACGCCGAAATTGACCTTGCAAAATTCGGCGATTTCATCGGCATTGCCCGGTTCCTGCGCGCCGAACTGGTTGCAGGGGAAGCCAAGCACTTCGAAATCGCGGTCCTTGAACTGCTGATACAGTTCCTCAAGCCCGTCATATTGCGGGGTGAAACCGCATTTGGACGCGGTGTTTACCACCAACAATACCTTGCCCTGCTTGGTGGCGAGGTCGATTTCCTCGCCGCGATTGTTGGTAACGGTGAAATCAGCGATTGTGGTCATGGGGTTTCGGGCTTCCTTGGCCTGTAAGTGAGATCGAAGAAGGGTTGCCACGAAACACCGTGGTCTGTCGAGTAGAAAGCGCGGATCAACATTCGCCGGATCGCACACCACACGCAGCCGCAAACAGGCCGGCCCGCCGCCATTGGCCATGCTCTGGCGCACATCGACCGGGATTACGTGACGGATCGGC
>JABSPI010000087.1 GCA_013214365.1 Erythrobacter sp. | reverse complement strand
TGCGGCGATGGGACTTTGCTGGCCGCTTTGCGCGCGGATTGCGGCGCGATCGTGCGCGGGATCGAGATCGAGCCCGATCTGGTGGCGCAATGCGTTGCCAAGGGATTGTCGGTCATTCAGGGCGATGCCAATTCGGATCTCGCCGAATATCCCGATAACAGCTTTGATTTCGTCGTGCTCAGCCGCACGCTGCAAACCACGGACCGACCCGATAAAGTGCTCGAGGAGCTGTTGCGGGTGGGGCAAAGGGCATTTGTCAGCTTTCCCAATTTTGCCCATTGGCGCACGCGCTCGGCGCTGTTGCTGGGCGGGCGGATGCCGGTGACCCGGGCGCTGCCGGTGAGCTGGTATGAAACCCGCAATATCCACCATGTGACGGTCGAGGATTTCCGCGCTCTGGTCGCGCAAAAGGGCGCACGGATCGAACGCCGATGGTTTTTCTCGGGCGGAAAAGAAATCGGCACGCCAGGGGCAAACTGGCGCGCCGAAATCGCTTTGTTCGAAATTGCCCGCTAAACCCAAGCGAGCGCTGACGGGTTAGCCCGCCATATGGATCCCGCAGATTTTGTGGCCATCGGGATCGAGGAAATAGCACAAATTCATCGTCCCCATACTGCCCGTGCGCGGGCCCGGAGGGTCTTCGATGCTGGTCCCGCCATTGGCAATCGCCACATCGTGCAGCTTGGTCACCTGTTCGAGCGAATCACATTTGAACCCAATGGTGAAGCCATTGGCGCTGTTGGCCTTTTCCCCATTGATCGGTTCGCTGATGGAAAAGGTTGAGCCATCATGGATGTAGAACAAACGGGTGTGGCCGGTGTCGTTGACATTGACGAAGGGTTCGCCNGCGCCGAGCACGCCGAGCACCTGGGTGTAGAACGCCTTTGACCGCTCGATATCGTTCGAACCGATCATGATGTGATTGAGCATGAAATTGTCTCCTCTCTTGCAATCTTAATGCGAGGTAGGTTGCAATTCACATACTCACAAGCGGTTTGTGCAAAGGCGTATGATCGGCGCGGGCACTTGGCCGTAGCCAAGGGTTCATCTTGGCCGGTATAGGCCGGTCCCATCATGACCGTTTTGACTGCCAATATGATCGCCCTGCTTCTCGCCCCCCTCGCTCTGGCGCAGGCTTCGCCGCCCCCTGCGCCGGCGGCAGATGGCGCGGCCACCCAGAATACAGGTCCTGCCGACGCGCCCAACAGCAACAAGCCCGCCAGCCTAGCCGACCTGCCGATCGAACAGGCGACCGCGCCGCGTTGCGGGATTGCCTTTGCCATTGTCCAAGGCTGGCAGGATCAAGCCGATCCGCGCGGCGAGGCATGGCCGGCAATCAATCAGGGCAAGGGGCGCGAATTTTTCGTGGTGGCGATGGCGCGGCTGAGCGATGATTACAATCTCACCAATGAGGATGTGACGCGCCTGACCCTTGCCGAGGTGGAGCGGTTGAGCGCGCAAAATGGCCAAGCGGTGAGCGCGATGATGCCCGCTTGCCTGACCTTGCTCGACATATCGCAGCCATAGGGGCGCAAAATTTCGCACAAACGGGCGGGAATGCGTGTGGATTTCGCGCGCGCCATCGGGCATGAGAAGCGCCGTCATGTGGCAACTCTATCAATTTCCGCTGTGCCCGTTCTCGCGCAAGATCCGCCTGCTTATGGGGGAGAAAAACGTCGCCTACGAGCTGGTCCGCGAAGATCCATGGGAGGGCAAGGACGCCTTTCTCAACCTCAATCCGGCCGGACGCACGCCGGTTCTGGTCAACACCGCCAAATCGATCACTCTGGCCGACAGCCGCGCGATCGGGGAATTCCTCGAGGAGACGGTGGAAACCGCGCCGATGATCAATGGCACCGCGGCCAATCGCGCCGAGATCCGCCGGCTCACCGCTCTGTTTGATGAAAACTTCTACGCCGATGTCACCGCGCCGCTCTTGCTGGAGCGGATGAAGAAACGGATCATCTACAAACAGCCCCCCGATAGCGGCGCGCTGCGTCAGGCGATGCGGATGGCGCATGGCCATCTGGATTATATGGACTGGTTGATTGACAATCGCCCGTGGCTCGCCGGGGCCACGATGAGCATGGCGGACCTCGCCGCGGCGGCACAAATCAGCGTCGCCGATTATCTGGGCGGGATCGATTGGAAAGGGCACGAACAAACCCGCGGCTGGTATGCAGTGTTCAAAAGCCGGCCGAGCTTTCGCCCCTTGCTGAGCGAGCGTATGGACGTGATCAATCCGCCCGCGCATTACAGCCAGGTCGATGCCTGACAACTAAGTCTGCGCGTGAGGGGCAGGTCTGCACGCGAAAGGGCCGGGTAAACCGGCGCGCTGACAGCAAAGGAGAGAGCGATGAGCAATGATCCCAAAACCGTGACCGAAGCCGAATGGCGCGAGCGGCTCTCGGCCGAGCAATTTCATATCCTGCGCGAGGCGGGGACCGAACGCGCTTTCACCGGCAAATATGACAAATTTTATGAAAACGGCGAATATATGTGCGCGGCATGCGGCACGCGTTTGTTCATCAGCGCCGCCAAATATAACAGCGGGTGCGGCTGGCCCGCTTTCACCAAGCCCGCCGATGACGAGGTGATCGACGAATATCGCGACACCACCCACGGCATGATCCGCACCGAGGTGCGCTGCGGCAATTGCAACAGCCATCTGGGCCATGTGTTTCCCGACGGTCCCCCGCAAGAGGGGGGGCTGCGCTATTGCATCAATTCCGCCGCGCTCGAATTTGCCCCTGAAGAGGATTGAGCCAGCGCGATTGGGCGATTTGCGCAAAGACCCCTTTTGCAAAAAATGTGGGATGGGGAAGAACCGGGCGCGCTTGTTCACCCACGGTTACAACTCACCTATGCATGGCGACATGGTGACCTTCTCCCCCATTTGAATTGGCGCATAAACCAAGATGTCGAAACGCGGTAACAAGCTGCAAAACAAAGGCAAACGCGGCGCACGGCGCGCCGCAAGCGAACGCGCGGGCAGCGGCAAATCCGCGCGCACACCGGCCAAGGACAAACCCTCTTTCTTGTGGAAATGGACCAAACGCTTCGCGATTGCGGGTCTTGCGGTGGCAATGCTGGGCGCGGTGTTCCTCGCCTTTGCGGTGGGTTTTGCCGCGCGCAGCCTGCCCAGTTTCTACCAGCTCAAATCCAGCCAGACCGCGCAAACCATTCTGGTGCGCGCACGCGATGGCAGCGAAATCGTCGAAATCGGGCCCAGCTTTGGCGAATGGCTCGATTACAATGACATCCCCGAGAACATGACCAATGCGATGATCGCGGTCGAAGACCGGCGGTTCCATTCGCATTTTGGGATCGACCCGATCCGCACCGGTGGAGCGATCATTGAAGGGTTCACCGGGCGCGACCGGATCGGCGGCACCTCGACCATTTCGCAGCAATTGGCGCGCAATCTGTTCCTCAATTCCAACCGGACCTTTGACCGCAAAGCGCGCGAGGCGGTCTTGGCTTTGGCGTTGGAATGGAAATTCTCAAAAGAACAGATCCTCGAGCTTTATCTCAACAAGGTCTATTTCGGCGGCGGGGCCTATGGGATCGATTCGGCCAGCCGCAAATTCTTCAGCCACGATGCGCGCACATTATCGGTCGCCGAAGCCGCAATCATTGCCGGCCTTGTCAAAGCGCCCAGCCGCTATTCCCCTACGGCCGATGTCCAAGCCGCAGTCGACCGTGCAAAAGTGGTGCTGCGTTTGATGCGCGAGCAGGAATATATCACCGAGCGCCAAGCCCAGGTGGATGTCGACACGGTCGAATTGCGCGAGCAGGCGGGGCAAAATTCGGTGCGCTATTTCACCGATTGGGCGCTGCCACAACTCGACCTGCTGCTGCCTGAAACCAATGAACCGCTCGAGGTGTGGACCACGCTCGATGTCGGGATGCAACGGGCTGCGACCGCGGCGATTTCGTCCAATTCGCCCGATGGCACGCAAGGGGCTCTGGTGAGCCTCGACCGCGACGGTGCGATCCTCGCGCTGGTGGGCGGAACCGATTATGTCGCATCCAATTTCAACCGCGCCACCGATGCCATGCGGCAACCGGGTTCTTCGTGGAAATTGTTTGTCTATCTCGCCGCGCTCGAAGCGGGCTACACCCCCGATGACCGGGTGGTCGATACCCCGGTGACAGTCGACGGATGGACGCCGCGCAACGCCAATGGCCGCAATGTTGGCGAAACCGATTTGCGCACCGCCTTTGCCTATTCGATCAACACGGTCGCGGCCCAATTGGGCAATGAGGTCGGGTTTGGAACGATTGCCTCGATGGCGCGGCGGTTCGGCGTGTCGAGCCCGATTTCCACCTATCCCAGCATGGTGCTGGGTTCATCCGAGGTCCGCTTGATCGAGATGACCCGCGCCTTTGCCAGCATTTCGGAACAAGGTCAGGCGATCGAACCCTATGGCATTTCGCGTGTGGCCACCGCCAGCGGCGAGGTGATTTACGAACACAAGCGCAACCGCACCACCCGGCTGATTCCCGATTATGTCGCCGCCGGAATGACCGATCTGTTGCAGGCTGCGGTGCAGACCGGAACCGGGCGCGCGGCCCAGATCGGTCGCCCCGTGGCGGGCAAAACCGGCACCACATCATCCAACAAAGACGGCTGGTTTGTGGGCTTTTCATCGGGCGTCACCACCGGTGTATGGATGGGGCGCGATGATGCCCGAACGGTGCCCGGCCTGCAGGGTGGACGCGCCCCGGCCCGCGCCTTTGCCGCCTATATGCGCTATGCGGTCAATGACCGCGCGGTGGAGGAGTTTGATACCGAATTGAACCTGCCGCAATGGCGGCTCGATCCCGATGATGAGCTGCTTTATGGCGATCCGGACGAATATTATTTCATCGACGAACAAGGCAATCTGATCGAGCCGGGCCGCCGCGCGCCGCAAGATCTGCCCTTTGGCGTCGAGGGTGAAGATCCGCTGTCCCCCTTTAATGAGCCGCCGACAGCTGTGAGCGATGATTTCCTCGAACGCGCGACCGGCCAACCGGTTGGGTCGTCCAATGATGGGGCAAATCGGTCGCCAAATGCGCCCGGCACGCCTGGCAGCGGCGGCGCGCCGAGCGCGCTGCCTGTCGCCCCGCCCGTCTCGCCCCCCGCCTCCCCGCCTGACACGCAGCGCACAGGCGAGGGGGACGAGCCCGATATCATGTCACCCGATTTTCTCGGCCCCGAACCCCCGGCAAACGATCCGCCACTGGCGCGCGCGCCTGCACTGGTACCGGCACTGGCACCAACCGCGCGCGGCTGATCAACGCGGCACCGCCGGGCACAAACACACCAGAACACACACACAAAGACGCGTGCACACAGGCACTGACAAGCACCGACAGGTTCAGACAGGCAGGCACATAGAAAACGCCCCCGCAGCGATGAGCTACGGGGGCGTTTTGGTTTTGGGTTTGCCCTTAAAGCGCCCCGATCAGCGCAGACGCACCGGCAGGAAACGCGGCGGCGCACCGCGGCGTTGCACCCGCAGCAGAACCGCATCGCGGCCAGCCGCCTCCGCCGCAGCGATCTGCTCACGCAGCGCCTCAACCGAGCCAACATCCTGATAATTGGCCGACAAGATGATATCGCCGCGGCGCAAACCTTTGCGGCCCGCATCCGAATTGGGATCCACCGCGCCAATCACCAACCCGGCCATATCCGAGGACACACCCAGGCTGCGGGCGATCTGCGGGGTCATTTCGAGCACTTGCAGGCCGAGTTTTTCAGCGATGGTTTCATCCGAGACATCGGGATCCATCGGCTCTTCGGCTTCGGGGTCGAAGGATTGCACCTGCTGTGCAAGCTCTTCCTCGCTCGGCCGTTTGCCCAGCGTGGTGTTGATGGTCAGCGTGCGGCCATCGCGCAGCACTTCAACCGGCACAGTCTCGCCCGGATCGATATTNGCGACCAGATAGGAGACCGACTGATCGGCGGTCACTTCGCTGCCATTGACGCCAACAATGATATCGCCGGGCAACAGGCCAGCGCGTTCGGCCGGGCTGTCATCGGTCACGATTTGTACGATCTCGCCGCGATTGCGATCAACCCCAAGCGAATCGGCCATGTCGTCATTCATTGGCTGAAGGGTAACGCCGAGATAGCCGCGCTCGATTTCCTGACCGCTCTTGAGCTGGTTGACGATCGGTTCGGCGATTTCCGCCGGAATGGCAAAACCGATCCCGACACTGCCACCCGAAGGCGAGAAGATCGCATTGTTGATCCCGATCACATTGCCGCGCATGTCGAACAAGGGGCCGCCCGAATTGCCGCGATTGATGCTGGCATCGGTTTGGATATAGCGGTCATAGGCGCCGCCTTGCCCGGTGTTGCGATAGACCGCGGAGACGATCCCGCTGGTCACTGTCCCGCCAAGGCCGAAGGGATTGCCGATTGCAACCACCCATTCGCCCACGCGGGTCTGGCTTGAATCGCCAAACCGCACAAACGGGAAGGTTTCAGACGATTTGATTTTGAGCACGGCGAGGTCTGATTGCGCGTCGGCGCCAACCAATTCGGCTTCGTATTCGGTCCCGTCGGGCATGGTGACGGTGATCTCTTCAAGCCGCGCGCGGTTATCAGGCGACACGACGTGATTATTGGTCACAACAAAACCGTCAGCGCTGATGATAAAGCCCGAACCCAGCGAGCTGGCCTCGCGCCGCTCGGGCTCATCGCCGCCGCCGCGGCGATTGTTGAACAGATCGGCAAACGGGGTGCCAGCAAACGGATTGCGGTTCACCTCGACCGATTGCCGGGTCGAGATATTGACCACGGAGGGCTGCAATTGTTCGGTTAGGTCGGCAAAGCTTGCCGGTGCGCCGGCCACAGGAACGACGCGGTCCATGACCGCGACATCATTCTGGGCCACTTGCGCGCCAACCGGGCCGGTCATCAACGAAACCGCTGCGCCGCCGACCAAAAGTGCGCTTGTCAGTCCATAAGCATATCGCACGTTGTTCACGTCCTCTCATTCCTTCTTTTGCTCGCGCAGGGCCGTTGGCAACGGCGCCAATGCGCTTGATCAGTTACGCCCCCATAAACAGCCCAGACGCGCTTAACCGCAATTGAACGCGATTGACGCTGGTGGGATGCGATCAACCCTTCGTCGGGCAGAGCCTGTGAATTGGCTCAATTCCCGTTGAACTGGTTGAAATATTCATTGTCCGCATCGAGCACCATCGCCGAATTGCCCTCACCATTGATGAAGGTTTGGCGATAGCTTTCCATGGCCCGGTAGAAATCATAGAAATCCGGATCCTTGCCATAGGCATCGGCATAGGTTGCAGCGGCCTCGGCATCGGCTTCGGCGCGAATGATTTGGGCATTTTTGCGGCCTTGCGCGCGGATCGTTTCGGCCTGTTCCTGACGTTCGGAAATCATCCGGGTGAAGGCCGCCTGCAGTGGTGTGCCTTCAGGAAGATCAGCCGCCTTGATCCGGACATCGATGATCTGCGCCCCGTATTGACGAGCCTGCGCATCGAGCGTGTCGCGTATATTGTTCATCGCATCGCCGCGTTCGGCGGTCAGCAGGCTGGCAAAGGTGCG
>JABSPI010000086.1 GCA_013214365.1 Erythrobacter sp. | reverse complement strand
CGCCCGACACTGCCTTCGCCGTCCATCGCGCGCACCGGGCGATCGAGGAAGCGGTTCGACATGGCGGCCGCGGCGCGGATCTGTTCCTGGCCCATGCGGGTGATCTGGTCGACCTTTTCGCCAAAAGCGGGCGAATTGGCATCGACCGAGACCAGATCGGCGACAAAGGCATCGACCTTGGTGTCGAGCTTGGTTTTCTCTTCGGCCGAAACCGGCACCAGACCGGCGGCCTTTTCCGGTTCGATCGCCGGCACGGGCGAGGGCGCCTCAAGCGTGAAATCGGTCGCGGTCGCAGTGGCGGTTGCGGGCGCCGGTGCGGGGCCGGTGCGGGGGTGGTCGGTTCGGTGGTCATATGGCTGTTTGCTCCCTCGCAGACGCGGTTTGATCGGTGATCAATGCTGTCTGCCTGTTGATCCTGTGCGATTTGTCTACTGTATTAGTGATCTAAAACACGTCTTTCAACCCGGCTGCAATGCTAGCGCGTTTCAACATGCAAGGCCAAGCGCGTTTTTGCCCGCATTTTGTCCGCATCTTTGCCGGTCTCGATGCGGCTGCCCATGCGCGCCGCCATCGCCTTGCGGCCGATCCGCCCGCCCTATGCTTGGGCTTTGCGTCGCCGCGCGATAGCGACTAAACCTCCCCCAAACATGGGTAACAGGGCATATTTCCATTGAGCGATGAGACCACCGGCGCCAAGGCGCAAGCGGCACAAGTAACAGGCGCTGGCACGGCGACCCCAACGGCCGGCGAAACGGCCGGTGACAGGGCCGGCGAAACGGCCAGCGAAACGGCCAGCGAAACGGGGGACGAAACGCCGGCTCCAATGGCGCCATCAAGCCTCGGGCACACGCCGATCCCCGACAAAAGCAATGTCGCGACCGCCACTGGCGGCATGTCGATGACCCGCATCGTGTTCAGCATGCGCCGCTGGTGGCGCGAAGATGTGGTGGGCACGGTCGATCAGGCCGAAGTGATCGAACGCCGCCGCGAAGATTGCCTGATGAGCGAACGCTATCTGTTCCTCACCGCGATGAGCGCCGGGATCGCGGTGCTCGGCCTGTTGTTGTCCTCGCCTGCCGTGGTGATCGGGGCGATGTTGCTCTCGCCGCTCATGGGGCCGATTATGGGGCTCGGCTTTGCTCTGGCGATTGGCGATTATCTCTGGCTGCGGCAATCAGCGGTCAGCCTTGCCTGGGGCAGCGCGATCGCGATCTTATTGACCGCGGCCTTGGTCTATCTCTCTCCGATCCAGACGATCACGCCCGAAATCGCGGCGCGCACCCAGCCCAATCTGTTCGATCTTCTGATCGCGTTGTTTTCGGCCATGGCCGGGGCCTATGCGATGATCCGCGGGCGCGAGGGGACGATTGTCGGCGTGGCGATTGCGACCGCTTTGATGCCGCCTTTGGCCGTGGTCGGTTTTGGCCTTGCGACGTCGAATGGGACCGTGTTCTGGGGGGCTTTGCTGCTCTATGTCACCAACCTCATTACGATCGCGCTGACGTCGTGGGCGATGGCGCGCATGTATGGGTTCAAGACCAGCCTGTCGCAGCGCCAGTCGCAATTCCAGAACTTTGCGATTGTCGCGGTGTTTATCGCGCTGGCGGTTTATCTGGGCTTGTCGCTGGTCCGTTTTGCCGGCGATGCCAACGCCCAGCGCATCACCCGCAACGAAATCCTCGCCCGTTTCCCCGAGAGCACTCTGATCAATGATTTGCAGGTCGATTACACCGAAGATCTGGTCATGATCGATGCCACCGTTTTGACCCCCCAACTCGAGCAAGGCATCGAGGACGAGATCGAGCGGGCATTGACCAACCAATTGGGAAGGCCGGTCGAAATGGTGCTGGCCCAATATCAATTCGGGACCAGCGCGAGCGCGGCCGAACGCGCGCAATTGTCCGCCGCGCGCGCCAATGAAGAGGCCGCAGCGGTCAAACGTGCCAATGATCTGGCCCAGCGTCTGGCCTTGGTCGCCGGCGTGCCCGAAAGCGATGTGATCGTCGATCGCACGCGCCGCCGCGCCTTTGTCCGGGCCCAGCGGCTCGAGGGTGCCGGGCTTGCCACCTATCGCGCGCTTGAAGCGCGGATCGCTGCGAGCGAGCCGGATTGGACCATCGAATTGATCCCGCCAATCGGTGATTTGCCCGGCGTGATCGGGTTTGAAGACGCCGATGTGAGCGCGGTCCCATTGAACACAGGTGATGGGGCTGCCGAGGAGGCCAGTGCGCCCGCGCCGCGCCGGGTGCCCACGCGCGCCGGCGCCGAGGCGCTCGATCTGATCGCATGGGCGGGCACGCGGCTCAATCTGCCGATTGTGCTGAGCGGTCCGNCAGAAGATGCGGCGCTCGCCGCGCAGCTGCTGGCCGCGCGCGGGGTTCAGGTGCGCATCGCGCCCGAAACCGGCGCTGGCCCCCGTTCTGGCCCGCTGCGCGCCGATTGGGACGCTGTGGGCGAGTAGTTGGCCCGCGCCGCCCCGCTGCATATCGGCGCCCGCGGCTGCGACATTCTTCGCGTGGCGGCGATATTCTGCCCGCGCAAAGCCGCGCCGTGCGTGCGCGGTTTCGCCAGCCAAACTGTAAATGCGGGCGCGGCAAATTAAGCCGAGGCCAGGCCCGCCACAATGGTGCAAGCGGCCACTATCAGCGTGACGCCCAGTGTCAGCCACGGCTTGATATGAGCTGTGATTTGTGACGATTGCGCGATCCGCCAATTCGCGACCGCGCCGATCAAACCGCCTAGAACCCCGGTGACACCGGCGTAGAAATTCGCCCGATACCAAACCTCCTGAGAGGCCAAACTTGCGCTTGTTCTCACCCCATATACCGGGTTGGGGCCGACCATTTCCAACGCAAGCGGCGCGCACACCAATGCCAGCAAAAGGGGTCCCCAAGCAGCCTTCATGAGGTTTGTCATTGCGCTTTGCCCTCTCATCTGGCCGCGACGCTGGCTCAGCCCCTTGGCCTTTACGCGGCAAGCTCCAATGGGACGATTTCGCCGGCGAGATAGAGCTTTTTCGCTTTGGCGCGGCTCAGCTTGCCTGAACTGGTGCGCGGCAATGTGCGCGGCGGGACCAATTCGACCACACAGCTCATCCCTGTAACCGAGCGCACCTTGTCGGCGATCTGTTCGCGCAATTTGACCCGCTCGACCGGATCGGACACGCGGCAATGGACCAGCACCGCCGGGGCTTCTTCGCCGTTCTCGGTCTCGAGCGAGAAGGCGGCGATATCGCCGTGATTGAAGCCCGGCAATTGTTCCACCGCCCATTCGATATCCTGGGGCCAGTGGTTTTTGCCATTGATGATGATCATGTCCTTGGCGCGGCCGACAATGAACAGATAGCCATCGGCCATATAACCCATATCGCCGGTGTCGAGCCAACCATCGACGAGGCAGTCATCGGTCGCCTGTTCATTGCGGAAATAGGAATGCATGACGCTGGGGCCTTGGCACCACACTTTGCCGATCTGGTGATCGCCGCGCGGATGGCCTTCCTCGCCGCGGATTTCGACCACCATGTCGGGCATGGGTTTGCCGCAATTGACAATCGCGCGATAGCGCGCGGGGCGGGTGATGTCGCGCGGCGTGCCCGAGAGGCGCTCCTCTTCGACCAATTCCACCCTGATCCCTTCGCCCGGCGGCATCACCGTCACGCCCAAAACCGCTTCTGCCAGCCCATAGGAAGGGGTGAAAGCAGAGGCTTGAAAACCGGCATCGCTAAACGCGTTGACGAAGCTTTGCATCACGTCGGGCCGGATCATATCCGCGCCATTGCCCGCCAACCGCCAGCGCGACAGGTCAAACCGTTCAGCGACATTGGACTGGCTGGAAATGCGCCGCGCGCAGATATCGTAGCCAAAGGTGGGCGAATAGGACAAAGTGCGCCCGCTATTGCGGCTGATCACGTCGAGCCAGGCGAGCGGGCGGCGGGCAAAGGCATCGGGTTTGAGATAATCGCCCGACACCTGATTGCCGATCAAGGACAACAAACACCCAACCAAGCCCATATCATGATACCATGGCAGCCAGCTCACGCAGCGTTCATTGTCCTGCAAATCCATGCTGGTCGAATGGCCATACAGATTGTGCAGCAGCGCGCGGTGGGTGACCGCGACCCCTTGGGGGAAACGGGTCGAACCGCTCGAATATTGCAGATAACAAATGTCTTCNGGATCGGCCTNGGGCAGATCGACCACGGGCGCAGGCCGGGTGGCAAATGCCTGCCAGCTTTCGCCGTGGCATTTTTGCCGCTCGGCCGCGGCGGCGGCCATTTCGGCGATTTCTTCAGGATAGATCAGAACCGCCGGGTCCGAGCTTTCCAATTGCACGGCAAGCTGGTCGATATAACTGTCCTTGCCGCCAAAAGTGGTGGGCAAAGGCAGCGGAACCGGCCAAGCACCGGTGTAGACACAGGCGCAAAACAGCGCGGCAAATTCAGCGCCCGTTTCCGCGATCAAGGCCACCCGGTCTTCCGGTTTGATCCCGAAATCGATCAAGCGATAGGCCATTTCCAGCGCATCCTCGCGCATTTCGGAAAACGGATAGACCCGTTCGAGCCGCCCGCGCATATCGTGGAAATTGAGGCCCTTCTTGCTGCGCGCGGCATAGTCGATCGCATCGTTGAAGGTGTCGAATTTGGCGCGGATGCGCGGCAAATCACAATCGTTTGGCGTTGGCGTCAGGCCTGCATCGATCCCAGTACTGGTCATATTTTCAGCGATACCCGTCATTTGCTGCGCGAACCCCCGCGCTTTTCCCTAGCCCTAGCCGAAAAGGAAACGGGTTCCAAATCGGCACAAATTTTCCCGTTTGATAGTGCCCATTTGAAAATGAGTGTGGCACGAATAAGGCGAAAGCGTTTCACGCAAAAGCCAAACGTCATCATTCGGTAGCAATTGCAACACGGATAAACGCAGCCGCCCATTGCGCAATGCCCCCCAAATGGGCGAGAGTGACATCATGGACGAGGATGGTTTTTTAGCATCAGGTGACGGCCCCGCCAGCGGGGCGGACAAACGCGGGCTGAGGCAGCGCGGAACCGAAAAACACGCTTCTCATAAAAACGGGCCCAATAAAAACGGGCCTAAAAAGAACGGGCCCAAAAAGCGCGCGCCCCTCGATCAGACCGCGCTCAAAGATCTCGCGCTTGCCTATGCCGCGCGGTTTGCGACCACCGGGGCCAAGCTCGAAGCCTATCTCGCGCGCAAGATCCGCGAGCGCGGCGTGGCCCCGGATGAAGATGGCCGGGTGGGCGAGCTTGATGTGGCGGGATTGACCGCGCGGCTGGTGGAATTGGGATATGTCGATGATGATGCCTATGCCCGGGCCAAATCGCGCGACCTGACCGCGCGCGGCTATGGCGCGCGGCGGGTGGAGCAGGCGCTGTGGGCGGCCGGGGTCGATGAAAATGTGCGCGGGGATCACGCGCCCGGCGAAGTCGAAAGCCGCCGCGCGGCGATGTTGTTGGCGAAAAAGCGCCGCTTTGGCCCCTATGGAAGCGGTTTTGGCGATGATCGGGGCGATGCGGCGGGCGGGGATTTCGATGGGGATTTCGATGGGGATCTGGAGCGGGATGCGGGCGATCTGCGCGAGGCGCGCCGCAAAATGCGCGAAAAACAGGTTGCAGCAATGCTGCGCGCAGGCCACCAATACCACCATGTCGGGTTCATCCTCGATGCACATAATGTGCGCGATATCGAACAATGGCTGGAGGAGGCCGAAGCCGAAGCCGCTCAGGACGCGGACGAGGCGCGGCGCTTCTCGCACCAGCCGGGCGACCCGTTTGACCAAGGATCATGGGATTGAAAATGATAGTGAGAGTTTTTGCCGCCGGGATCGCCTTGTCGCTCGCCGCCTGTTCGCCTGCCGGCAGCGTCGCGCAGGACCCGCCCACCGATACCGCCTCCGCCAAGCCCGCCGCTTTGCCCGTATCGCCCGCAGGGCTGACCGTGATCGAGGTGTCGGTGACCAGTTCGGATCAGGTCTTCACCTTCAAAACCGAACTCGCCGCATCGCAAGAGGAACAAGGGCGCGGGATGATGTTCCGCACCGAAATGGGCGATGATGAGGCGATGCTGTTCCCCTCTTACGAAGCCCAGCCGCGCAGCTTCTGGATGAAGAACACCCCGCTCGCGCTCGACATCATCTTTATCGGCCCCGACAAACGCATCACCAATATCGAGGCGGGCGTGCCGTACAACACCAATTCGGTTTTCTCCGAGGGGCCGGCGCTTGCTGTGCTGGAAATCCGCGGCGGATTGGCGGCGGAATTGGGGATCAAGCCGGGCGATGCGGTCGCGTTTGAATTGCCCGCAGGGGCGCAATTGTAACAATCATCACCTGCTGAGCACAATGCACTTGGCGCGGCACGAGGCTTGGGGTAATTGGCCCGGTTATGGGAATCCTTGGAAAAATCTTCACCTGGTGGGATGGCGCCACCATTGGCACGCATTGGTGGTCCAAACGCGTGGGCGGCGAACATGTCGGCACCGATGCGCAAGGCAATCAATATTACCGTTCGGCGGGCAAGGGCGGGGCCAATACCGGCTCCTACACCCAGAAAGAGCGCCGCTGGGTGATCTATAACGGCGCCAATGACGCCAGCCGCGTGCCCAGCGAATGGCATGGCTGGCTCCACGGGGCGTTTGACGATGTCCCCGAAAGCCATCTGCCCCCGGCCAAGATCTGGGAAGCGGATTACACNCCCAATGCGACCGGCACGGCCAAGGCCTATCGCCCGCAAGGCGCGCTTGAGCGGGGCGGCAAACGCGCCGCGGCTGTCGGCGATTACGAGGCCTGGGACCCGTCAGAGGGGTAAGCGCGGCTTGTGGCTATGCGGCATGTCTTGATCGGCTGTCTTGGCGCGCTTGCTTTGGCCGGATGCGGTGAGAGCGCGCCCGATGGCGGCCCTATGGATGGCCCTACGGATGGCCCTATGGATGGACCTGCGGATGGCGCCGAGACCGCTGCAGGCGATGCAGGCGTGCCCGGCGCGGATCAATCGGACCCCTCTGAAACCAGCCAACCCGTCGCGGTGCCAGACGCCGCCACCCCCATGGCCGAGCGCGTGGCGACGATCGGCCTGCTCAACAAACGCAACAATGTGGCGCGCGATTTCGAGCTTTCACCCGGCGATCTGGTGGAAGAGGGGCCGGTGATCATCCGGCTGGGCGCGTGCGAGCGCACCGCGCCTTATGAATTTCCGCAGGAAACCGGCGCCTTTGTGCAGGTCGATATCCGCGAACGCGGCGAGAGCGATCATACACGGGTGTTCTCCGGCTGGCTGTTCAAGGAAAATCCCAGCCTCAACGTGGTCGAACACCCGATCTATGATGTCTGGGTCAAAGATTGCGCGATGAGTTTTCCGGGCGATGAATGATCAGCCTGAGCGGCGGCTTGGATAATATCCTGATAGGCGGCGCCGATCGCTGATCTGGCCGGTCCGCGCGCCTGTTCGAGCAGGGTGAGATAGTCCTTTTGCGGCATTTCGCGTGCGCCCATACTGGCCAGATGGTCGGTCATGAACTGGCAATCGAGCAGGCGATAGCCCGCCCCGCGCAGCAGCGCGACCAGCCAGCACAGCGCCACTTTGCTGGCATTGTCGGTGTGGCTGAACATGCTTTCGCCGCAGAACACCTGATCAAACGACACCCCATAAAGCCCGCCGACCAAAATGCGCTGCGCGGGCCCGTCGCGCTCCGCATCGACCCGCCAGCATTCGACCGAATGGGCATGACCGGCGCGGTGCAATCCGACATAGCTTTGCACGATCCGCTCGCTGATCCAGCTTTCGGGATGGTCGATGCGCGGCGCGGCGCAGGCGCGGATCACCGCTTCGAAATCATGATCAAGCGTGACTTCAAACCGGCCCGAACGCAGCACTTTGCGCAGGGATTTTGACACGTGCAGCCCATCGAGCGGGATCACCGCCCGATCGCGCGGCTCGACCCAGAAAATATCCTGATCCTCGCGCTGATCGGCCATCGGGAAAATCCCGCTGCGATAGGCGAGCAATAAGGTTTCAACCGGAATAGGGGCGCGCATGGGGGAATGCATAAGGTGCAAGTGTATCAGACATTTGCTGTAAAAATAGCATGAATGCGACAAATCGAGCGGACGGGCCGATAATGGAGTCGATAGACGGGCCAATAAATTTGCCAATAAAGAGGCCAATACTGGAGCGAATACTGACTGGAGCGAATATTGGGGCCAACGATGTGGGCCAAATTTGCGGGCCGATAATGGGGGGCAATGATGGGGCCAATGATATGGGCGGCACGGTTTCCGAACCCGCCCAAACGCGCCGCGTATAAACAGGTGTTGCCTATTGCCGGGTCAGCGGATAAAGCGCGCTTTCCCTGCAGGGGTGTAGCTCAGTTGGTAGAGCATCGGTCTCCAAAACCGAGGGCCACGGGTTCGAATCCTGTCACCCCTGCCATTTTTCCAAAATTGATGATTTTTATCCGCCTGGGTGCGGGCGCCTAGGTGCAGGTGACTGCGTGCGGGTGACGTGCGTAGCACGCATCGCCCACACAGCCCGCAGCTCGCAGCCCATAGCCTCTTAATGCGGCCCGCGCGCTTTATTCCACCGGGACCGCATCAGGCAGCCTGTAGGCGCCCGAGAGGATTTCCTCGCGCGGGGCGTAATAGCGCACGATGTAATTCCATCCCGGCGTGATCGGCACGCAATTGGAGCGGCCATCCCCGCAATCGCCAAAATGCACCGTGGCGGTGCCATCGGGATTGCGCGTGGCGGTGTAATTGTTGACCGAATTGCGCCCCAGATCATTGGGTTCGAGAAATCCGTCGCCATTATAGACCGTGATCGAGACAAAGCCATCGACCGGCACCGGCGAGGTGATGTCGATTTTGTAGGCGGTCTCGCCGTCATTGCGATCGGGCACGACATTGGCATAGACCGCGCCATAGCGCGGCTGCCCGCCCCATCCGTAAGAGGCGCCCAGCATGTGATTGAGCTCGCCAACTTCGCCGCGTTTGCCGAACAATTCGTCATCGCCGCCGCGCTTGGTCGCGGCCAGCACATTCAAAGCTTGGCGCACGGTGAGCAGCGACTCGCGGTCCCAATCGGGCACTGCGAAACTGCCTTCACCGCTTTGCTCAACCTCGACCGCATCCTGCAACGCATTGGCGCGGGCGATATCGGCTTCGCTGGTGGCATCGGCAAAGGTGCGCAGCAGGGCAATGACATAGCGCGTGCCGGCATCTTCGCGGCTGATGGTGAAATCGCCGCCACCGGTTTCCAATTGGATCGTGTAATGGTCCTGATCGATTATGTGCAGGGTTTGGTAATAGCCCTCGGGATCGGGTTTGCGAAAGGTCACCGGCCCGGCATCAAGATCAATCACAACCGAGGAATAGAGCGTGTCGCGGTTCATCCGGATCACGTCTTGCTGGTCGAGCGGGATGGGCCGGCGCTGATGCTGAAACGCGCCCAATTCGCCGCGCGCGACGATATCGCTGAACGTCCGGTCGGTTTCGGCGCGGACATAATTGTCGACCGTGACCCGCTCGCTGGCCCAGCTGGCGGTGGCAAGGCCTGTCGCACAGAGCCCCACGGTCATCCCGACTGCAATCGCGCGCTTGAGCATTTTTCTCTCCCTTATGGTGTCCGGTGTTGGTGCATCCGTTATTGATATGTCCGATATTGGCGAGACCGGTATTTGCGGCTTTGTCGGTCTGAAGTCTGGGTCATATGTGATCTGCCTAAGGTGCGGTTTTGGCGGGTGGCCATCCCCGTTTGTTACCGGGTTAAAACAGCACGCCGAACTTGACCCGGACGAATGTGCCATCGGCGCCGTCATCATTTCTCGCCACGGTTTTGCCAAGGCTGACCTGGGTGGAGAGCGAGGAGCTCAGATTGAGGCCGAGTGTCGCGCCCAGCGAGAGCGCTTCTTGCCCGTTGCCCTGATCGACCCCGTCAATCTTGGTCTCCCCGCCAAGCGAATATTGCGCATCGAGCGAACCCCACAGGGCGGGGCTGAAACTGCGGGTGAGGTGGAGATCTGCGCTGAACAGCGGGTCTTGTTCGAGCACGTCGCCCGAAGTGGGATCATTATTGTCACCAAACAGGGTGAGGACCGGATTGAACTCAATCGTCATCAAATTGGGATCGAGCAGGCTTTCGCCAATAAAGAAGGTCGCGGGCAGGCCGATCTCTGTGATCCAGCGATTGCCGCCATAATTGAGCGTGCGCTCGCTGTCATAATCGCCGGTGGGAATGGTCAACCGGCCCAAAACGCCGACCTGATAATCGGGTTTGTAGGCGACATATTCCTCGCGGGTGAGCGATGGCGTGCCCGCCAGCCCCACCACCATGCCGACCAGAACATCGCCAAAGCCCGAGGTTTTCGTCTCAAAGCCATCGCCGCCGCCAAGCCGCAATTCGCCGCGCACTTCGCCGACCGGGACAAACAGCAAAAACGCGCCGGGCTGGCCGAAAATCTCGCGCACGGCGGTGAATTGCACCAAAGCTGTGTCGACCGAAATATCGGCTTCGGGGACGATGATATCGCCATCGACGGTCTGGTTGCCGTCGACCCCCATATAGAACACGGTGACCTGGTTCTTGCCTTCGGGGGTGGGGAAATAGACCCGCGGGCCTTCGCCTTGGGCAAAGGCGGTGGAGGGAAACACAGCCGCGGCAAACAGCACCATTACCAATTGCCAGATTGATTTCATGCGCATGCCACACCTCACCTTTTCTGCATCAAACGGGCCCTATTTCGAAAGCCGTCTCAAAAGCCGTCTCAAAACCAGCATCTTTGGGCCTTTAAGCCTATGACATGCTATAATTTTAAACGACTGTGTAAAGAGATAAGGGCAAGGCCCTAAAGGCGCCGGCATGGGTGAGATGGTGCCAGTGAGATGGTGCCGGCGAGATGGCGCGGGTTAGATGGCGCGGGCAAAAAGCAAGCGCGCCAAAAGGTAAAGCCGGCGCGCCCGATTGTTTGTGCAGCCCCGCTATGGGGGAGGAGCGGAGCCTGAAGAGCCCGCCTGAACGCCGGTTTTCGACAGGTCGCCGGGCCGGGATTTTCGCCCCGGCCCTGGCAGCTGTGGCCTATCCCTCGCTGGCCGGTTTGGGGGCATCAACCGCGTGATCCGCGCCGGCATCTTTCATCCCCTT
>JABSPI010000085.1 GCA_013214365.1 Erythrobacter sp. | reverse complement strand
CCGCGCCGGATCGCGCTGGGCGGTGATTTCAACCAGCTTGAAGCATGGCAAGGCGATCACATCGTCTTTACGGACAACACGTTGCGCCTGCGCGCGCTCGATCTGACCACTGGCGAGATCTGGACCGTTGCCACCGCCCAGCGGCGCGGCATTGGCGGGGTCGATATCGCGCCAAAGGGGCGCTGGCTGGCCTTTACCCAGACCCAGCCGAACAACAATTCCGCGCTGTTCCTCTACGATCTGGAACAGCGCGCCGGGCGCGAAGTGTCGGGCGATTGGGCCGATATCGGCGCCCCCACATTCAGCCATGACGGCACGCTGTTGTTCTTCACCGCATCGACCAATGCCGGCCCAACGCAGGTCGGGCTCGACATGTCGACCCAGCAACAGCCCTATCGCGCGGGGNTCTATGCCGCGGTTCTGGCCGCCGATGGAGCCAANCCGCTCGCCCCGCAATTGGGCGATGAAGCGGGCGATGAAGCGGGCGACGAGAGCGGTGATGACGCCGAGAGTGACAATGGTGCACAGGCCATGCGGGTCGATCTGGATGGCCTGTCGCAGCGCATTGTTGCCTTGCCGGTGAACGAGGAATTCTACACCTCGCTCGCTGCGGGCGCGGATGGCGCGCTCTATTTTGTCAGCCGCGTACAGCCCGGCGTTGCCAACACCGCGCCCGGCAATTCATCCCAAGCGGCCGCGAAGCTGGGCCGGTTTGATTTTGACAAACGCGAGGCCAGCACTGTGTCATCGGGCGTGGTCGGGGTGGAGATTGACCGCGCGGGTAAAACCTTGCTGCTCGCGCTCGCCAATGGCGGCTACGCGACCGCCGCGGCGGGCAAGGATATCAGCCCCGAGCCGCTCGATCTGTCGGGTATGCGGATGTTGATCGATCCGGCGGTCGAATGGGCGCAGATTTTCAACGATGTGGTGCGCTTCGAACAGGGCTATTTCTACGACGAGAATATGCACGGGCTCGATTGGGCGGCGATGCGCGACAAATATGCCGCCTTTCTGCCGCATGTCGGCCGGCGCGAAGATCTCAACGAGGTGATGGTGGAGATGATCGCCGAAATGTTTGCCGGTCACAACCGGGTGAGCGGCGGCGACACCTATGACAACAGCGCGGCGCGCCCCGGCCTGTTGGGGGCCGATTTCGAAATGGTCGATGGGCGTTACCGGATTGCGCGTATTTTTGACGGGGTGCGCTGGAACCCGTTCCTCGATGCCCCGCTGGCGGCGCCGGGCCTCGATATTGGCGAGGGCGATTTTATCCTTGCGGTGAACGGCCAGAGCCTGGGCCGGGATGACAATATCTATCGCCTGTTATCGGGCACACGCGGGGCACAGGTGTCCTTGACCATTGCCGACAATGCCGCGGGCGCCAATCTGCGCGAAGTGGTGGTCGAACCGGCCAATAGCGAGGCGGGATTGCGGCTGTGGGATTGGGTCGAAACCCGCCGCCAGATGGTTGAACAGGCAAGCGATGGGCGGATCGCCTATGTCTATATGCCCAACACGGCCGGCGCCGGTTTCACCTTGTTCAACCGGATGTTCTTTGCCCAGGCCGATAAACAGGCGCTGATCCTTGACGATCGCTCCAATGGCGGGGGGCAAGCGGCCAATTATGTGATCGAAGTGCTCAATCGCCCGCTGCTTGGCGGGTGGCGCGACCGCGAGGGCATGCCCTGGACAACGCCCGGTGCCATCATCACCGGCCCCAAAACCATGCTGATCGATCAGGATGCGGGCTCAGGCGGTGATTTCATGCCCTATGCCTTCCGTTACACCGGGCTTGGCCCCTTGATCGGAACCCGCACATGGGGCGGATTGATCGGGATCTCGGCCAATCCGGGTCTGGTTGATGGCGGCAGCGTCGCAGTGCCCTTCTTCCGGTTTTACACCCCCGAAGGCGAATACCGGATCGAGAATGAGGGCGTGGCGCCCGATTACCGGGTCGAGTTGGACCAATTGGCGCTCGATGAAGGGCGCGACACCCAGCTTGAGGCGGCGATCGGTTATATTCTGACCGAACTCGACAAGACCGCGCCCGAGACGATCCTCGATGCGCCCGCCCCGCCAACGCAATTGGGGCTTTAAGAGCGGCTCGGTGAGCGATGGCCCCGCGGCGATGACCGCGTGACGCATTGGGGCTACCAGTGACGGTGAGGGGGCGGGCGGGTTCGCCTGCTCCTTCCAAACGGGGCGCGGCGAGGGGCCTTGGCGCGGATTTATTCCATCAATTCGCGCACAAACGGGATCATCCCGGTCTGGCGTTTGCGCAACATGCGTTCGGCGTGGAGGATTTCGCGCACTTTGGCGAAACATTGCTCAACATCGTCATTGACCACGACATATTTGTATTCGGCCCAGTGGCTGATCTCGGCGCGCGCGCGGTCCATGCGGGCATCGATCACCGCATCGGTGTCCTGCCCCCTGCCTTCGAGCCGGCGGCGCAATTCATCAAGGCTGGGCGGCAGGACGAACACCGTCACCACATCCTGATCATCCTTCTGCTTCAATTGCTGGGTCCCCTGCCAGTCAATGTCGAACAGATAATCCTGACCGTTTTTGAGCCCTTCGCGGATTGCGCCTTTGGGCGTGCCATAGCGGTGGTCGAAGACATGCGCCCATTCGTAAAAATCGTCCTCTTCGACCATCCGGTCAAATTCAGCGTCGGAGACGAAATAATAATCCTCGCCATGCACTTCGCCCGGGCGCGGCGGGCGGGTGGTGGCCGACACGGATAGGCGGATTTCGGCATCGGCTTTAAGCAGCATGCGCGACAAAGTGGTCTTGCCCGCTCCCGAGGGCGAGGACAGGATGAACAACAGCCCCCTGCGGTGCAGTTTGTCCGCGCTGTTGCCCGCGCTGTGGTCGGCGCCGGTTTGTGATGCCGGACCGGCGGTGCCTGCGCCCGAAGATGTGTTTGTATCGCCCATGACATGCGCGTTGCCGATTTGAGCGGGTGAAATCAAGGGGGGAGGACCCCGCGCCCCATGGGATCGCGCCTATGCGGTGCGCGAGGTCAGGTCGCCCCGCTTTGATCGACACTCTGATCGACGCCCTCATCGGCGCTCTCATCGGCGATCCCGTAGGCGTGCTTATCGGCGGCTTCGTCGCCGCGCTCATGTTCAAGCCGATCGCGATATTCGCGCCATTCGCGCTCAGTGCCGCGATCATAGAGCAATTTGGCGACCAGCCCGCCCGTCACCAGCATCAAACCGCCAAATGACCGCTTTGCTAGCCGGTTGGCAGCGTAGAGGCTCATCGTGGTGGCCATGGTGCTGCGGGCGCGTCGTTTGGGATCATCGTCGCCCGCTTTGGGGGCGGTTTCGCGCACGCGTTTGGCGACTTTGCGGCTGAACATATCGGTTGCGCTGCGCAGGATGATCTGCGCGATCATCAGGTTGAGCGCGCTGCTCGCGGCGCTGCGCGGTCGGGGGTTGGTGCCCAGCTCAGGTGGCGCATCACTGGCCGTATCGCTTGCTTGGGATTTGGGTGGGTTTGGTCGGGTCATGCGGGTTTCATGCCTGCGTCAAGAAGTGCAGCCCGCGCATCCTCGCTCCCGCGCGCCTATTTCTTGCGCCCGAAATCGACATTGACCACGTTGGAGCCTTCATCATCGCTTGGCGCCGCGCCGCCGCCCGTAGCGCCGCCCGCGCCGCCATCCTTGCCAGCGATTTTGCCCTCGCCATCATTTTCGGCCAGATCATGCTCTTCCGGGGGCATTTCTTCGGATGCGGCTTGAAATTGAAGCCCGAAATCCACCGCCGGATCGACAAAAGCGGTGATCGCCGCATAGGGAATGTCGAGCTTGGCCGGGATTTGGTTGAACGACAGGCCGACCGCGAAACCATCATCGCGCACGTCGAGGTCCCAAAACTTGTTCTGCAGCACGATGGTCATTTCATCAGGAAACCGTTCGCGCAAATGATCGGGGATCGACACGCCCGCCGCACCGGTTTTGAACGTGATGTAGAAGTGGTGATTGCCGGGCAATTCGCTGCCGCCGCGTTCAATTTCGCCCAGCACACGGCCAACCACCGCGCGCAGCGCTTCTTGAACGATCTCGTCATACGGGATCAGGCTATCGGGGGTATCTTCACTCATCACGGGTCAAATCGTGGCCGCCGATTGGGCGCTGGTCAAGGGTTTCATGCCCTTAAGGGATATTTCTTGTACAGCTTTGGCCTCTGGGCGCGCTTGACGCTTGCACCCTGTGCAAGGGCGCTTATAGCCCCACCTGTCATGACACACAGCGCACGCACAGGAAGCGTCCAGCGATCCACCGCTGAGACCAAGATCGACATATCGGTTAATCTCGATGGCACGGGCCAGTACGAGGTGTCGACCGGGATCGGTTTTCTCGACCATATGGTGGAGCAGTTTGCCAAACATTCGCTGATCGATGTGACGATGAAGGTCGATGGCGATTTGCATGTCGATCAACACCACACGACCGAAGATTCAGCGATTGCTCTGGGCCAGGCTTTGGCGCAGGCGCTCGGCGATAAGGCCGGGATTGGCCGCTATGGCAGCGCCTATTCCCCAATGGACGAAACGCTGAGCCGGGTGGCTCTCGATATTTCCGGGCGGCCCTTCTTTGTCTGGAAAGCCCGCTTCACTCAGGAGAAGCTGGGCGAATGGGACACCGAATTGATCGAGCACTGGTTCCATTCGGTCGCGCAAACCGCGGGGCTGACGCTCCATTGCGAGGTTCTCTACGGGACCAATAATCACCATATCTGCGAAAG
>JABSPI010000084.1 GCA_013214365.1 Erythrobacter sp. | reverse complement strand
TTGAACAGATGGCAGATTATCTTAGCGAGATTCACTGGACAAGGATACCCGCGCTGCCAAATCTCCCTAAACTTATTGACCCGGTTGCTGAGCTTTTAGCGGTTCTACAAGCGTCATCTAGATGGGACGATTTGTGCCTTCGGCTACGTCGCCTAAAGGACATGACTTATCGCGATGACCACAAACTGCTGCATGGAGATTTCTGGCAAGGGAATGTAATCTGGAACATGAACGGCGAGATCGCTGCTGTCATCGATTGGGAGGATGCGAGCCTTGGCGACCCCGTTTTTGATGTTGCCTGTGCTTGCCTCGAATTAGAGTATTCATACGGCTTAGAAGGCGCGATGCACTTCCACTCACGCTATGCAAAGCACATGGATCTAGACCCATTTCGATTTGCGCTTTGGAAAGCGCTCGCAGGGGCCCATGCAGACCAGAATATGGGCAATTGGAAGTTAGAGCCGCAACGCGAAAAGCACATGCGAAGAATAGCGACTGCCGCAATTGAGGAGTTGGCAGAGCTCGTTCAAGAGCAAGCGGCCGGCGAAAATTGATTGGGAGAGAAAACCGATGCCATTCCGTATGACAGAGATGGTGGGATGCGAGTTCCCGCTTTTTGCCTTTTCGCATTGCCGCGATGTCGTTGCCGCGGTCAGCCGCGCGGGCGGTTTTGGCGTTCTGGGTGCGGTCAGCTTTACCCCCGAACAGCTGGAAACCGAGCTGCAATGGATCGACGATCATGTTGATGGCAAACCCTATGGTATCGATGTTTTGATCCCCGAAGTGCAGGCGGTCGATCATTCTGTCACGGCCGATGAAATTGTCGCCGCAATCCCCGCTCAATATCGCGATATGACCGCCAAAATCCTTGCCGATGCGGGGGTCAGTGCGGATGGAACCGATCCGCTGGGCGGAGCGCAGCGGCCCAATACGTCGCTGGGTCAAGAATTGCTCGAAGTGAGCTTCAACCACCCTGTGCGCCTGATCGCCAATGCATTGGGCACCGCGCCGCCTGCGATGATCGAAGCGGGCAAGAAACACGGCATTCCGGTCGCGGCCTTGGTCGGGGCGAAAGAACACGCAATGAAACAGATTGATGCCGGCGTTGACCTCATCATCGCACAAGGCGGCGAAGGCGGCGGCCATTGCGGCGAAGTGAGCACGATTGTTCTGGTGCCCGAAGTGCTCGCCGCGATCGAAGCCTCAGGCGCGGATATTCCGGTGCTGGCCGCAGGCGGGATCATGAACGGCAAACAAATGGCGGGCATGATGGCGATGGGCGCGGCGGGCGCATGGTGTGGCAGTGTCTGGCTCGCCACGGCCGAAGCCGAAACGCATGAAGTGTTTCGCGACAAGATGGTCGCCGCCAGCAGCCGCGACACGATCCGGTCCAAACACCGCACCGGCAAATATTCGCGGCAATTGCGTTCCGGCTGGCACACAATGTGGGAGGAAGCCGGGCTGCCTGCATTGCCGATGCCGCTGATGATGTTGCTGTCCGAACCCGTCATGCGCGCAATCGACAAAGCGGCGGTGAACGGCAATCCCAAAGCACAAGAGCTGTGTTCGTATTTCGTTGGGCAAGGCGTTGGGCTTGTCACCGAAGTGCGCAGCGCCGGGGGCGTAGTGCAAGATTTCAAGCGCGAATTTGCCGAAGGGTTTGATCATCTCGCCGCATCACTGGACTGACACGCCGCCCTGCTGGCCGGCGACCCAATGAAGCCGGGCAATGGCCAATGCCTTAGAAATCGGCAAAACCAATCAATACGCGCAGATTAATCGATTGGACTGATCAAGCTGACGCGATAGTCTCCCCCAATGCATTCGGGAAAACCCGAGTCACGAGCAGGGATAAACCAAAAGGGAGAGAGACAATGGACGCTAAAACCGGTGAAATGAGCGGCTGCCCGTTCCACGGAGACAGCGCGACCCGCACATTGCTGGGCCGCACCAACAAGGATTGGTGGCCCGAGGCGACGCAGCTTGATCTGCTGACTGAAGAGGGCAAATCCGCCAACCCCTATGGCGAGGATTTCGATTATGCGAGCGCCTTCAACGCCATCGACTATGCCGCCCTAAAGGCCGATCTCACGGCCTTGATGACAGACGATCAGGAATGGTGGCCTGCCGATTATGGTCACTATGGCCCGTTTTTTATCCGTATGGCATGGCACGCGGCGGGCACATATCGCACCGGCGATGGCCGCGGCGGCGCGGGCAGCGGTCAGCAGCGTTTTGCTCCGCTCAATTCGTGGCCCGATAACGGCAATCTCGACAAGGCACGCCGCCTGTTGTGGCCGATCAAACAGAAATACGGCAAAGGCATCAGCTGGGCTGATCTGTTCATCCTGGCGGGCAATGTCGCGATTGAATCGATGGGCGGCCCGGTGTTCGGTTTTGGCGGCGGCCGCGCCGATGTTTACGAGCCCGAAATGGTCTATTGGGGCACTGAGGACTTGTGGGTGAATACAGGGGCTCAAACCCGGATCCAGCCGGACAAGGAGATGGACCTCGACAACCCCTTGGCCGCGATCCAGATGGGACTGATCTACGTCAATCCCGAAGGACCCGGCGCCAATCCGCATGACGACGAGGGCATGGCCCGCGATATGCGGCGCACCTTTGCCAATATGGCAATGAACGATGAAGAGACCGTCGCACTGGTGGCGGGCGGCCATGCTTTCGGCAAAGCCCATGGCGCACAGCCAGCCGATACATTTTCGGAGAGCCCAGAAAGCGAAGCATTGGAAATGCAGGGTTTTGGCTGGCTCACCGATCAGGACGAAATCGCCAAGGGTCACATCACGACTTCGGGTATTGAAGGGGCGTGGTCAAACAATCCGACGCAATGGAGCCATGACTATTTCCGGCTCTTGTTCAAATATGATTACGAGCTGACCCAAAGTCCGGCGGGCGCCAATATGTGGACCCCGGTTAATCCAGATCCGGAGGACATGGCACCCGACGCACGGGACCCAAACAAAAAGGTCCCCACTATCATGACCACTGCGGACATGGCGCTCAAACGCGATCCTGAATATGCGAAAATCTCCAAACGCTTCTTGGAGCATCCCGAACAGCTCGACGATGCTTTCGCGCGTGCTTGGTTCAAATTGTGTCACCGCGATATGGGGCCCAAAGTCCGCTATCAAGGGCCCGAAGTGCCTGCCGAAGACCTGATTTGGCAAGACCCCATCCCAGCAGGCACAGCGCCTTCGGATGCGGATATATCAGCTTTCAAAACGGCAATTCTTGGCTCGGACCTGACAGTCAGCGAGCTGGTTAAGGCCGCGTGGGCCTCGGCCTCNACCTATCGCCGGTCGGATCACCGCGGGGGCGCCAATGGCGCGCGCGTGCGGCTTGCCCCGCAAAATGAATGGGCCGCCAATGACCCGGATGAACTCAACAAAGTTCTGGCGGTGATCGATAGCCATCGCGGCGCAATGAGCATGGCCGATGCGATTGTCCTGGCCGGATCGGCGGCGGTTGAGAAGGCCGCCTCTGATGCAGGTTTTGATGTGGCCGTGCCGTTCACTGGCGGACGCGGCGATGCAGGGGAAGAGCACACCGACGCAGAGAGCTTTGCACCGCTTGAGCCATTTGCTGATGGGTTCCGCAATTACCTCAAAACCAAAGCGCAGGTGAAAACCGAGGATATGTTGATCGACAAGGCCCATTTGATGGGCCTCTCGATCCCCGAAATGACCGTGCTGGTTGGGGGTATGCGTGCGCTGGGCGCAGTCAGCGGCGAACATTGCCACGGCGTGTTCACCCAGAGGGTTGGACAGCTGACCCCCGACTTCTTCACCAATCTGCTCGACATGAGCACAAAGTGGACCCCGGTCGATGGATCTGGCGACGAAGAATATGTCGGAACTGATCGCAAAACTGGCGCGAAACGGTTCACCGCAACGCGGGCGGACCTGATTTTCGGCTCCAACGCACAATTGCGCGCACAGGCCGAAGTCTATGCCGAAAGCGGTGCGGAGGCGAAATTCGTGACCGACTTCATTGCGGCCTGGACCAAGGTGATGAATGCCGACCGGTTCGATATTGCCTAATCGCGATCACACCGCAAACGATCCATCACGCGCCTGAGCGTGGGATAACAAAACCAGCCCCCGGCATTTTTGTCGGGGGCTTTTTGTTTGCCCAACGCCATTCTAATGCCAGCGATGAGGAGAGAGACAATTATGCCGCCAATATCGGTACAATCCGCAAGCCAAGACAGACGCAAAGCTGTGCTGGACATTATGACCTTGGGCTTTGCTAGCGATCCGGTGATGCGTTGGACATGGCCTGACCCTGCAACATTTCTGGCCACTTTCCCCAAAATCGCAGAAGGCTTTGGTGGGCGCGGTTTTGCCCATGACAGCGTTTTCGAGACAATTTGTGGGCGCGCGGCTGCGATGTGGCTTCCCCCGGGCGTCGAACCCGATAGCGAGGCTATGACCGAGGCGAGCGCGGCATCAATCCCATCCGACCGGACCGGGGAGACAACCGCATTTTTCTCNCAAATGGCAGATTATCATCCGCAAGAGCCNTGCTGGTACCTGCCTTTGATCGCNGCCGACCCTGCGCATACCGGCCAAGGTTTGGGTGCGGCCTTGATGCGGCACGCGCTGGCTAAGGTCGATGCGGATGGACTTCCCGCCTATCTGGAATCGTCCAATCCGCGCAATATTTCGCTCTATCAGCGTTACGGCTTCGAAGTGATGGGCGAGATCCAGGCCGGCTCTTCGCCGGTCATGACACCGATGTTACGCCCCGCGCGCGCATAAGCGACTTAAAACCAGCCCGCCGCCTTTAGCTCGCTCACCTGCGCACGGCTAACCGGTGCGACCAAATCCTCGCCCAAAACCAGCCGCACATTGCGCCCTTCGCGGCGCACATCCTCNACCGCGCCGCGCGCCACCCACCAACTGCGATGGACCTGGCGCCCTTCGATCCCATCGATATGCGGGATCGCATCACGCAGNCGCATCAGCACCAAATGCGATCCAAGCGCGGTGTGAACACGGACATAGTGATCCTCCATCTCCAACGCGATCACTTCGCCACCCAAAGCGGCCGGCAATTGATCGAGCAAAGGATTGGGAGAAATAGGATCAGGATCAGAATTTGCAGGTGGATGTGTCGGGGCAAGATCAGCCACATTTGCGGTTGGAGATGCGCTGCGCACCTCACCCTCGCCGCGCTTTTCGAGCACATAGAACAAAGCTGTCGCCCCGCCGCCAATTACAAAGACATGGAAGTAATGCGTGATTGCGCGTTCGAGCGGGGGCCACTGCACAGGACCGGATACGAATTTCATCGCCCACACCAATGTGGCCATCGGAAAGGTCGCAAGCGCCACAGCCACAATCCATAGCCACACGCGCGGCAGGTCCAGTGCCGCCTGAGCCCGGTCAACAAACATCCCCATAGGGCTGTAGACGACATAGCCAATATAAGCGAAGCCCAGCCACGTCACGAGCCGCAAGGGAAAAGGCTCTTCAAAACTGCCAAACGGGCCGACCACAGCGAGCAAGACGCCCAACACCGTCATCACCGCAAGATCGATCGCGATCTTACGCAGAAGGGGGCGTTGTGGGGCAGGCGGCGGAACAGTCATCACCGCAATATCTGCCGACCCGTTCGCGCTTCGTAAAGTGGCAAACCCCTAAAATTCGGCACTTTCCCAAGGTGCGGCTGGCCAATCCGCGCGCTCTAGCGCCCGCTCACGCAGCGGCGATTGCCGGCCAACGGGCCGATGCCATTGTGCCCTCAACAGCGAGATGCGCCGGACATGTGGCTCACCCCGCCTGTATGACAAAGGGATTAATTGATGACCAGTTCAACCGCCAAATTGCCATTTTCCAACACGCAAAAATCGGATGGTGGCAACGCCTTCGATATCACCGCATGGCAACGTAAAATTGTCCGGGTGGCCTGCGTGGCTATGTCGTTGGCGGTTTTGATTGCGCTGCTGCGGGCATTTACTGGTTTGGCGCCTGCACACCCCCATGCGCGTTCACTTGCGATCATTATCCATGTGGCGACCGTCCTGCCCGCCATCCCGCTGGGAGGATATCTGTTGCTCGCTCGCAAAGGCGGAGTTTGGCACAAACGACTGGGCAAGATCTGGGTGGCGTTGATGGTGACCACTGCGCTTTCCACCCTGTTCATCCGGTTTGGCGAAATGCTCAGTCCAATTCACGTTTTTGTGCCGATGACGCTGGTGGCCTCGTACAAATTGATCATGACCGCGCGGCGCGGCGATATGAAGGGGCACAAGAAAGAGATTATGAGCCTCTATCTGGGTGCGCTGATGATCCCGGGCCTGGTGGCGATTGCGATGCCCGGCCGGATGATGAATGCGTGGTTGTTCGGCTAAGGCGCCCGACATGGGCTCTAGCGCGGGCGTTTGAGCACCAGATAGAGCGCCCCCTCACCGCCATGGCGAATATGCGCACGGCGCACTGCGGCGATCGCCTCTGCATGATGACTGGCCGCCAGCCAATCCAGCATTTTCGCTCGGATCGCCCCGCGCTTGGTCGCTCGGTCAGCAGGGTCAGCCCCGCGATCGCGCCCTGCAATAACCAAGACAACCCGCGCCCCCATTGCACGGGCTTGATCGATCCCGCTGATGATCCGGTTGTAGGCGCCGTCGAGCGAATGGCCGTGCAGATCGAGCGTGTAGTCAGGCGCGATCTGACCAGCCTTCAATTTGCGGTTCCAGTGCGAGTCCAGCTGTGAGTTGAACGGCGCCCGGGCGGAAGGGACCACCGGCGCCGTGGGGCGCGGCGGCGCAATGGGCCCGGGAACGGACGCGGGCGCGGGCGCGGCAGGCTTGGATGCGGTTTTAGGCTTGGGCTTCTTCGTCCGGATTGCAGTGGGCATTGATGCGCCTTGATCCGCACCCTTGGCCGGAGCCTGCTTTGCAAGCTTAGGCGCCGCACGGCCAGCGATTGGCGTGACGCTTTGCGCCAACCGCGCCCACGCGGCTTGTTCGTCAGGGCTCAGCCCACGCGGAACACTCATCACCAATCCCTCATCTTGACCGGTTCAAACGATCAATTGTGCCTCTGGGCAGCAACAAAAGCGCACGCCCCCGCGCGCTCATCCCACCTGCGATTTGACGTGCATCCGCACCGGCGCCCCAGAACGTGTCGAAGCGGTTGGCCCCCTTGATGGCGCCGCCAGTGTCTTGTGCGATCCACAATCCATCCGCAATGTCACGGTCCATGTCGAGCCAAACCGGTGCCCCCAGTGGCACAAATGCGGGGTCCGCAGCAATTGAAGCTTCGCGCCGGACCGGCACGCCCAGCGCCCCAAGAGGCCCATCGCCAGTCAGTTCGCGGAAGAAAATCCAGCTTTTGTTCAACCGCATCAATGCCCGGCCATCTCTTGGGTTGTCGCGAATATAGGCCATGATCCCCTGCATTGAGCCAGGATATTGGCCGGGCCCATCGCCCAGCAAACCGCGGTCGCGCATGACCCCGCCAATGCCGGTATACCCCCGACCATTTTGTCCCGCATAGCCGATCCGGATGACCTCGCCTTCTGGCGTGCGCAGCCGGCCTGACCCCTGAATTTGCAGAAAAAAGAACTCTACCGGATCCGCTGCCCAGCCGATGACCGGTACGCGTCCAGCAAGCGCGCCATCTTCAATCGCAGCGCGGTCAGGATAGCGTTCGAAATCGCCGCTGGCATTGTATCTGCCCAAAGGTGGGCGCCCTTCGCGCTCGGATGGAGGAGTGCCGCTTGGCCAGGCGCGCACCAGATCATCGGGCATGGTGTAAACGGGGACATCAAATCCGGGCCGACGAGTGCGTGAACCAAGGATTTCAGGCTCGAAATAACCCGTGGCAAAGGCGCGGCCGTCACCAACCCTAGCGGTCTCGAAATGGGCCTGAAAGAAACCTAGCGCATCAGAACGGGGCCAAGTCTCTGCCGCCGCGCAGGCCGGGCGCCAATCGACGCTATTGGTCAAACCGCTATTGTCGACACGGCGCAACAATTGCGGACACGATTCTACGAAGCCCGAAAGCGCACTGGCCGCATCTTCGGCTCCGATAGCAAGATCCGCGATGTTGGGGCCACGCGACACCCCATCCACTGCGCCGCTTGCTGGAGTTGGAACTGGATAAGGAGCGCTGGGCGCGGCTTCATCTATTGACGGCTGCGGCGCGGCGGCTTCGGGAACCAGTCGCAAACAACCACCCAGCAGCGTCATAGCTGCAAGCATCGCGCCCCAAGCGACAGGAGGGCGCCCGCGGCGAGCAGGCGCAGCTTGGCCAAACAAACGGATTACCCCATGCAATGTGAGGCGGGCTGATCGGTCAAGCCCGTCAACCAAAGCTCACCCTTCGTCGGTTTCGTCGAGCACCCAGTTGGGATCGCGCGAAGCGGTGTTGCGGCTGAAGGTCCAGATGTCCCGGCTCTCGATTGCGTCATCGAGCGAGCCAGCAACCACTGCCCCTTCCGCATCGCGCGTGACAGCAGCGATATCAGCGACGAAAAGGATTGCTATACGAGCGATGCGCCCATCGAGGGAGGCTGAATGGATACGGGTTTCTTCGATCCGCACCAATTTGTTATCCAGCGTGTGCCCCGCTTCTTCGCGCGCGTCGATTGCCGCGCTGAACCCGGCAAAGACATCATCATCGCACAGGTCGCGCAAAGTATCACGGTCGCCGGTCCAGAACGCTTCAAGCACCAATTCATANGCGCTGCGTGCGCCGGACATAAAAGGCGCAAGCGCGAAAGTCCGATCCGCGCTGGAAATTTCGCGGATCCCGCGCTCAACCGCGGGCATCACACCTTCAAGCTCAGCAGGACGCGGTGAAGCAGAAGCAACAGCGTGAGGCGCGTCAGGAGACGCCGCCGGTGGATTGTCGCCAGCATCGAAGCGATGCGGCACCGATTCTTCCTCGTGTTCAGCGCGGCGGCCGAGGACCGAATAGAGGCGGAGCCCCAAAAAGGCCGCGATAGAGGCGAGAATGACGATTTCTAGAATCACGTTGTTACCTTGGTACTTTCTTGGTCTGCCTGCACAAAACCGGGTGCGATCGTCAGGTTTTTAACCCTGAGCTTCAAACGATTCGAACACTTTGAGTTACGCAAATCGCACCAAGCAGATGCATGTCGTCCCATAAATAGGGATCAAATTCAATTCGCCAACGCGCAATCTAGGTGAGATTCCGCAAAACTTGCGTCAAATTGCGCACAAAAGCCGGTCAATTGCCCATTTTTGACGGAAAAACAGTGCTCCGAGGACTTACCCTGCCTTGTTCCTTAGCCAAACTTGCATTTTGGACCGATTCCCATGCCGGCGACGCTTCACACCCTCGCAATTGGTGATGATCCAAGTCAAAGATTGCCTGACTGCTGCGCCCCTGCTAGGCGCGCGGCGCACTGTTTTTTGGCGGCGTGTATGTCAAATCGCACCTGCGCTTTTGCATGATCGACACGCCCATCATCCAACTCACCTACGAAAGACGTATATATCATGGCCGACGAAGGCGACATTCTCACCGATCTGAACAATCCTGCTGGTGGCCCTGCCGGTGCCGATGACGCACCTGCGGCTGGTATCATCACGCAATATGTCAAAGACCTCTCGGTCGAAAATCCAAGCGCGCCAGACGTGTTTCAATGGGCCGACGCACCCAAAGTCGATGTTCAGTTCAACATTGGCGCTCATCCCAAGGGGGAGCAGGTCACCGAGGTTGAGCTCAAAATCAACATCACGGCAACGGGTGAAAAAGGCACCGCTTATTTGGTCGAGTTGTCGTATTGCGGGCTGATCGGCTTGCGCAATATTCCCGAAGACCAAGCGCACGCCTTCCTGTTTGCCGAAGCCCCGCGCATCCTGTTCCCATTCGCCCGCCGGGTGGTTGCCGACGCTGTGCGCGATGCAGGCTTCCCGCCGCTGATGGTCGACCCGATCGACTTTAATGGTCTGTACCTTCAACGCCTGCAGGCCAGCCGCCAGCAAGGCGCAGCCGCTGGCAGCGATCTGCCCAGCGCACCGGGCGGCGTTGTCTGATTGGACGGCCTTGGCCCATGGCAGGGTGAACGCGGCATTTGTGACGCGTTCACACCTTGCATTGGCCCGGGCTTGCCGAAATGCGTCTTTTTCCCTTAGCGTGAGCGCATAAGGACAAGGGACAGTGCGCCACAAAGCCGAGCGGATAGGACATTTGCCGATTTTTGACCCCTCAGGCCTAGCGCAATGAGCCTGCTCAAGAATGTCGGCACGATTGGGTCTCTGACCCTGCTCAGCCGCATTGCCGGAATGGCGCGCGAGATGATCTTTGCGCGCGTTCTTGGCGCGAATGCGATCACCGATGCCTGGTTTCAGGCCTTTATCATCCCCAATGTCTTTCGCCGTCTGTTCGCAGAAGGCGCGTTTTCTGCGGCCTTTGTGCCGATGTTTTCCAAAAGGCTGCACGGATCAGATGATCCGGAGAACGGCTTGGAAGAAGCGCGCAGTTTCAGCGCCGATGTGTTGAGCGTGTTCTTGCCGGTCTTGATCGCACTGGTGGCGGTGTTCGAGATCGCAATGCCCGGCGTGATCTGGCTGTTATCGGAAAAGCCGGTCGATGCCCAAACCTATCCGCTGGCGGTTGATTTCGCGCGGATCATGTTTCCCTACATCCTCCTTGTCAGCCTCGTGACCTTGTTCACCGGCATGCTCAATTCGGTCTCACGCTTTGCGCCCGGCGCCAGCTTCCCGATCATTTTGAACCTCGTTTTGATCGCCGCCTTGCTAGCCGGCGAATGGTTCATCGAAACCAGTGGCGCGACAATCGAGCAGGTCGCCTATGGAATTGCATGGGCCGTAACGGGCGCGGGGGTGATGCAGCTGGCGTGGCTGTATTACTGGACCCGGGTTGAGGGGTTTAAGCCCAAAATCTTGTGGCCGCGCATCACGCCTGAGGTCAAACGGCTTTCGATCATCGCTCTGCCGGCCGCGATTGGCGGCGGCGCCTATCAGATCAACACTCTGGTGCAGCTCTATTTCCTCAACCAATTGGGCGATGGATCGGTCAGCTATATGAATTATGCCGACCGGCTGAACCAATTGCCCTTGGGGATTATCGGGATTGCGCTCGCCACGGCAATCTTGCCCAACCTGTCCAAATTTATCGGCGGCAAGGACGAGGCGCGCGCGGCCAGCTTGCAATCCGATGCGATTGAGCTGTCGATGCTGCTGACAATCCCGGCGGCGGTCGCGCTGGCGATTTGCGCCGAACCGTTTGTAACCATGATTTTTCAAGGCGGCCGGTTTGCGCTGTCCGATGCCGCGATCACGGGCAAAGTGCTGGCCGCCTTGGTTTTGGGTCTGCCCGCCTATGTTCTGGTCAAAGTGTTGGTGCCCAATTTCTATGCCCGCGCCGACACCAAAACCCCGGTGATCGCCGCGTTTGTTTCGTTGGGCGTGTTCATCGCGTTTTGTATCGCCAACCTTGGTCTCTCGATCGGCGGGCCTATCGACTTGTGGCTATTTTCCCTCCCGTTTCCTCACATTGAGCTCACGGCCCTTGGATATGGCGTTCAAGGGATCGCTTATGCGAGCGTTATCGGCGCCTGGATCAACGTGACCTTCCTCTTCGCTGTGTTGGCATGGCGCGGGCATTACCGGATGCCGGCTGTGCTGGTGTTTCGCATCATCCGCCAAGTGTTCGCAGCCGCCGCAATGGGCGGGGCCTTGTTCTACACCAGCGACCTGCTAACCGGGTGGTATTCCGCCGGATTGTTTGTGCGGTTGGCGGCTTTGGCGGCGCTGGTCGGCGCGGCTGCAATCGTTTATTTCGGCATCGCCTTTGCGGTCGGCGCGATCGACCGCGCTCGAATTGCTGCATTTACAAAGAAAGCTAATTGAAATCATGCGCGTTGTCTCTGGCATTCAGCCCACGGGTAAGCCCCATCTCGGCAATTATCTTGGCGCAATCGTCAATTTTGTGAAGCTTCAGGACGAGGCGGTCGCGGCGGGCGGGAAGTGTTTTATCTTTCTGGCTGACCTGCATGCCTTGTCGCAGCCACACGATCCGGCAGAGCTCGCCCGCAACACCCGCGAAATGGTCGCGACATTGGTGGCCTGCGGGGTCGATCCGGCCAAGACGATCCTGTTCAATCAGGCGCAAGTCCCCGCCCATGCCGAATTGCAATGGCTCCTCAATGGGACAGCGCGGATGGGGTGGCTCAACCGCATGACCCAGTGGAAGGACAAAGCGGGCAAAAACCGCGAAGGCCAATCGATCGCATTGTTCACCTATCCCGTGCTCCAGGCGGCCGATGTGCTGCTGTATCAGGCGACCCATGTACCCGTAGGCGAAGATCAGAAACAGCACCTCGAACTGGCCCGCGATATTGCGCAGAAATTCAACAATGATTTCTGCACCGAAGATGCGCCGCTCTTCACTCTGCCCGAGCCGTATATTCCGCCGGCGGCCGCGCGGATTATGAGCCTGCGCGATGGCAGCGCGAAGATGAGCAAGTCAGACCCCTCTGAAATGAGCCGGATCAGCCTGACCGATGATCCCGATACGGTGATGAAGAAGGTCAAGAAGGCCAAAACCGATCCAGAGCCCCTACCCTTGGATGAAGAAGGGCTTGAGGGGCGCGCAGAGGCCAAAAACCTGATTGGGATTTACGGCGCGCTGACGGGCAAAAGCACCGCGCAAGTTCTCGCCGATCATGGCGGGCAAGGCTTTGGTGCGTTCAAGCCGGCTCTTGGCGAGGTCTTGGTCGAGGCGCTCGCCCCGATCAATGCCCGCTTTATGGAGCTCAAAGACGATCAAGAAGCGCTTGATGCGATCCTTGCCCGCGGCGCGGCGCAAGCCCGCGAAGAGGGCCTGACCACTCTCAACGCTGCGTACGATGCTCTTGGGCTGGTGCGCGGCTGATCTGCGGGGACGCCCGCATCCAATAACCCGTGTTCAAACCCGGTTAAGGGCATAACGACCATAAGTCGGTCCATGGTGACAGATCGCACGCGAAAGTCACAGACAGGCCGGCAAATTTGAAGCCTAGATTCGCGAACAGCTGGCGGCGGGGTAAGCATAGGGCGCGTGCCATTTGTCATCAGCTGACACCGCAAGTGCGGCAAGCAATTGACGCTGCGCTGGTGAAATGACGAAGGATATGCAATGATGCCCATCAATATGACAAAGACGACAACCCTTATGCGCCGCCCAATCAAAGCCTTGGTGGCAACCGGCCTTGCGATGGGTCTGGCTGCGTGCGCCCCTTCTTTCAATGCCGATGTGTCGCGTTTTCAGGCGCAATTGCCCGCACCACAGGGGCAAAGCTTTGCCGTCGTGGCCGAAGATCCCGCACTCGCAGGCGGGCTCGAATTCGCGCTCTATGCCGATTTGGTGGCCGCTGAAATGGCCAAGGTCGGCTATGTCCGCGCTGCATCGCCTGACGAGGCGCAATTGTTGGTGCGGTTCGATTACGGGGTCGACAATGGCCGCGAGAAAGTCCGCACGACCGGGACCGCCGACCCTTATTTTAACACGTGGGGCCGATTTGGCGGTTATGGCTATCGCCGCGCCTATGCCTACGGCTTTTATGACCCGTGGTTGGCCGCGCCCGACGTGCGCAGCTACACCGTCTACACCAGCGATATTGAGCTGAAGAT